>JBGTDH010000248.1:0-6249 GCA_041748435.1 Pirellulales bacterium | reverse complement strand
CTGTTGATAGACGAGTTGCTCCATCGGATTGCTGCGCCCGCCGATGCCCGACATCACGTGCATGGCCATGCCGCCTAGGAACGCCGCCAGCAGCAACGGCAGGGCCATCGCGGCGGAGGCGGGCAGCGATTCATATCGCGGATCGGCCGCGGCCCGATGCAGCGGCACCGGCGGCAGACGCTCGACCAGCTTTGCCGCCTGGTCCGCCTGCGGGCGCAGCGGCTGGAGCACGCTCGCCAGCAATACGGAGAGATCTTCGTGCTCCCGCCAGCGCGTGCCGCAGGCGTCGCAACTGCGCGAGTGATCGAGCAGATGCGATTCCTCGGGTGGATCCAGCAGCCCCGCCACGTGCGCATCCCACCTCCCGGCAAACTGTTCGCAGTTCATGGTCCGACTTTCCCGGCAATGAGACGGTCTAACTCGGCTTGCGCTGCCCGATGTGCTTGAACCACCAATGCCGCGGCCTCGGTCGGGGTCTCCGCTATTAGCCCGACCAGGGCTTCCGCGCGCTTTGCATCGACATAGACCAGCAGCAACGTGGTCAGCTCTGCCAGTGGGAGTTCGGGAAGCAACGATCGCAAAGCCCGCCGCTTGACGACGCGTGCAATGGCGCCCAGGCCCTCCAGGCCCGAGCCGCCTTCCGCCGGCCGCTGTCCCACATGGGGATGTTGTTCCACTAACGTCAGGGCTCGCGCGGCCCAAGCTGAAGGCGTGATCTCGCCGGCGATCAATTCCAGGGACAACTGCTCCAGCACAGACTCGGCAGCGGCGAGGCCCGCTCCCAATCGCCGGTGCTGCGCAACACCATCGCCAGCACCGGCGTCCGGAACCGCTCGCACACGCGGCGCAGCGCTGCTTTCTCGCCGCGCTGCGCGCTGGTCAGCAGCCCGAGGTCCGCATCGTTCAGTGTTTGATCCGTAGCGAACGCGCCCACATCATTCCTTAGGCTGCCGTTATTTCATCGCGGGTCCCACGCGAATGTTGCGGAACCAGACTTCTTCGCTGTGGTTCTGCAGGCCGAGATAGCCCTTCTTCAATCGAGCGGCCAGATCGGGAAACTGCTCGGAAGTGGCATCGACGACCACCACGCCATTGTGCGTAATGCGATAACTCGGACCCGCACAGTTGATCTCCAGAGTGTTCCACGCGCCCGCGGGTTTGCTCACCCGTTCCTTGGCGGGCGCAATGGCATAGACGCTGCCCGAGTACTGGTAGGCTTGCAGCGTCTTGTAGCGCTCGTCAGCGTCGTCCAGGATCTGCACCTCCACGCCGCTGGGAACGGTCGTGCCTTTGTTGTCGCTGCCGCGATGAGCGCCGTCTTTGGGAATGCGCACATAGACGCCGGAATTGCCCCCCGCCTTGAGCTTGTATTCCAGCCGCAGGTTGAAATCCTCCACCTGCTCGTTGCTGCGCAGCCACGGTCCCTTCTGTCCCGTGCAGAGCAGCAGTCCTTCTTCCACTTTCCAGCAGGCGGCGGCGTTGGCCGTGGCGCCTTCCCATTGCGCGAAATCCTGGCCGTTGAACAGCGAGCGATAGCCATGCTCGGTGATGCGGATGTTGCGGACCTCGAACTGTCCTCCCTTGGCCACTTCCGCCTGAAAGCCGATGTATCCGCTGGCCGGCTCGATGTTGTTCACCTGCCAGGCGTGCTGCCCGTTGATCTCCATTGCCGCTTGCGAGCCGACCACAGCCAGCTTGAAATGGTTCCATTGGCCCGCTTTGATCAGACCGGTGCTCTTGGCGTCGGGAATGGTGGTGACATTGCCCTCTTGCCCTTGCAGCAGATTCACCTGATAGCGCGTAGGCCAGGGCCGCGCGCCCATCGGCAAGTCGGCACGAAAGTAGATTCCCGAGTCGTACTCCTTGTCCTTGCGGGCTCGCCAATCCAGCTCCAGCGTGAAGTTGGCGTAACGATGATCGCTGCGCACCAAGCCATTGCCGCCTTGCAGCACCAGCACGCCGTTTTCGACCGCCACCTCGCAGTTGGTGACATGCCATCCAGAGAGGTCGCGGCCGTTGAACAAATCTTGCGTGAAGTCCTGGGCCGCAGCCGATGCCGCAAATAAGAACATGGTGAGAAACGAAGCTGACCGACAGCATCGCGGCATGATCGAAGTCCTCCGTTGTCCAGGGTGAGTGCAGCGAGCAAATGATGACCCGGCCGCACAGCGTTTGCAACCGGATTCACCGCGCTGGCGGACGAACCTTCGCTATTCGCGGCGTGTCTCGGCTCGGCAGACGGCTTGATTCACCTGG
The DNA here is from genome assembly GCA_041748435.1 of Pirellulales bacterium. Taxonomy (GTDB): domain Bacteria; phylum Planctomycetota; class Planctomycetia; order Pirellulales; family JBGTDH01; genus JBGTDH01. Next base: position 3,993 of record JBGTDH010000248.1, on the reverse strand, counting down.
CATGCAGTACCAGTTCCGTAACAGAGAGACACACTGTAGAATGCCCTGGTTGGGGACCTTAACTCAGTCGGTAGAGTATGGCACTTTTAATGCCAGAGTCGTGGGTTCGAGTCCCACAGGTCCCAATGGTTGGCTTGCACAAGCCCTTTGTTCGTCAGTTGGAATCTTCAGAAAAGATTCCCGACCCCCTGAGTCACGATCCCCTAGGTCGTACCCGTGGTTTCACGCTGGTCGAGTTGTTGGTGGTCATTGCGATCATTGGCATCTTGATTGCGCTGTTGCTGCCCGCCGTGCAAGCGGCGCGTGAGGCGGCGCGGCGGGCGCAGTGCGAGAACCGGCTGAAGCAACTGGCGCTTGGACTGCACGGTTACCACGATGCCTACAAGGCGTTTCCCATGGGGCTGGACAACAACGCCCCCGCGCAGCCGCCGCGGCTGAATCCGCACTTCTGGTCCTTCCATTCGCTGGCGTTTCAGTACATGGAGCAGGCGTCGATCGCCGATCGCTACCAGGAAGAGGAAGACTTTGTGTTCAAGTCGGAGACCTCCGGGCCGTTCCTGAACTGCTTTCAGAATGCGCTTCGCCTGTACAACCTCGGAACGCCCTCGATCTGCGCCGAGCGGATGCCGCACCTGGAGTGCCCCAGCGATCCGCGGGCCGGCGAAGTGTGCCCTCCTACGGTCTCGATGGCCGGCCCCTACGGCTCCGTGAACTACTACGGCGTGATGGGGACCGACAATCTGGTGCGCGACGGCATCTTATATGGCCAGAGCAGGACGAAGTTCGCCGACATTCTGGACGGCACGGCCAACACACTGCTGCTGGGAGAGCGTCCCAACCTGGAGGATTTGAACTTCGGCTGGTGGGTCTGCGGCGCCGGCGTCAACAACGGATCGTTCCACTCCGGCGACGCGGATAACCTGATCAGCACGCGGCTGGGCCTGTCCAAGGGCATCGACACAGGGCTGCCCACCTCAAACCCCCCGGCGCAGATCGATCTCTATCACTTCTGGAGCTGGCACCCCGGCGGATGCCTGTTCGCTCTCGCGGACGGAAGCGCGCGGTTCTTCAGCGACAACACCAGTCTGGTAACGCTTCACCGTCTCTCGACGCGCCGCGGCGGCGAGCCCGTCACCCTCCCCTAGCCTGGCAATATGACACCCGAAGACATTTGCCCCCGGCCCGATCGTCTTCCACCGCAGCCGACGGAGCCGTTGACGCCGGCGATTTACCCGGCGGCCGTGTATCGTTGCACGGATCCGCAACAGGCTTCCGATCTGCTGGCCGGCAAGCTGGCGGGCTATGTCTACAGCCGCGACGGCCATCCCAACGCCGATCTTCTGGCCGAAAAGTGCCGCGAGCTGCACGGCGCGCAGAAGGCCTGCATCACAGCGACCGGCATGGGGGCGCTCTCGGCCGCGCTCTTGGCTTTGCTGCAATCGGGCGATCACGTGGTGGTAAGCAACTTGCTCTATGGCCGCAGCTCGCTGTTGTTTACGTCGGAAGCGTCGCGGCTGGGAATTGCCAGCAGCGTGGTCGATGCCTGCGACACAAGCGCGGTGGCGGCGGCGCTCACCGATCGCACGAAGCTGGTGATTGTGGAGACCATCACCAATCCCACGTTACGCGTGCCGAACATCGCTGCGTTGGCGAACGCAGCCCACGCAGGCGGCGCATCGCTGTTGGTCGATAACACGTTCGCCGGACCTGTGATCTGCCGGCCGCTGGAGTTGGGCGCAGACCTGGTGATGGAGAGTCTCACGAAGAGCATGAACGGCCATAGCGATGTGAACCTGGGCCTGTTGTGCGGCCCGGCATCGCTGTGGGAACGCGTGCCGCTGGTGCTCTCGGCCTGGGGTCTCGCGTCGGCCCCGTTCGAATGCTGGCTGGCCAGCCGCGGTCTGGGGACGCTAGCCATCCGCATGGAGCAAGCCTGCCGCAACGCTCTGGTAGTGGCGCGAAATCTGGCCACCCACGCAGGCCTGGAATCCGTTCATTATCCTGGTCTGGAAAAACATGCAGATCATGCGATCGCCCGGCGGCAGTTCGGCCAGCGTTTTGGCTCGATGGTCACGTTTACGCTGGCCGGCGGCACCGCGGCGGCGGAGCGATTCCTGCGTGACGTGGCAGAGCGTATCCCGTTCAGTCCGTCGTTGGGCGATATCAGCACGACGCTCAGCCATCCGGAATCGACCAGTCATCGCAGCCTGACGCCCGAAGGACGGGCCGCGCTGGGAATCCATGGCGGCACAATCCGGCTCTCCGTGGGCATCGAATCGCCGGAGTGGATTGCAGAATCCCTGAACGAGGGGCTGCGGGCCTTGTGAGTTGGCGGCTCTATTTACCCCATCCGCGGCAACAGCTATCATCAGCGTGAGGCAATGGCGTTTCTTTCTCACCACGCGGACCACGGAGACCTGTATGCCGGAGAAGCAAAAAGAAGAAGCATTGGAAGTAGAGGGCGTTGTGACGCAAGCCCTGGCCAATACGCGTTTTCGCGTCACGATCGAAGGCGGACACCTCGTGACCGCGCACGTCGCGGGCCGCATGCGGAAGAATTTCATTCGCATCGTCCCCGGCGATAAGGTTCGCGTGGAACTCTCTCCCTACGATCTGACCAAGGGTCGGATCACCTACCGCGAGCGCTAAAATTTGGCGCCGTTGCCGTGTCGGGCGTTGTTGCCGGCCGGTGTTCTGCACAGAATAGTAGCAGGCGATCGCACACGTCGGGCTAACGCCGCGACGCTCGCCCCGAACCGTCCAGATTACGCCGCCGTCCGGATTTCGCCGCCGAATCGCATCCACAAGATAGACGCGACTTTCTTTCTCCATCCCACCTCGGCCCGCGCGCGAGGCTTTGAGGCTGCCATGCTCCCCACAACCGACCTCAATGTTCGTGAAACGGTGCCGCTAATTTCGCCCACCAAGATGAAGGCGGAGGCGCCGATCTCCGAGCGCGCCAACCGCACCGTGGTCGATGGTCGCGAGGCCGTGAAGCACGTGCTCGACGGCACCGACCCGCGGCTGCTGGTCATCGCCGGGCCGTGTTCCATTCACAATCCCGAGGCCGGCTTGGAATACGCCCGCCGCCTGAAGCGCCTGGCCGATCAGGTTTCCGACCAGATGCTGGTCGTGATGCGGGTCTACTTCGAGAAGCCCCGCACTACCGTGGGCTGGAAGGGTCTGATTAACGATCCGCATCTGAACGACACCTTCGATATTCCCACCGGCTTGCGATTGGCGCGCCAAGTGTTGATGCAGGTGGCCGATATGGGCCTCCCCTCGGCCACCGAGATGCTGGAGCCGATCACGCCGCAGTACATTGCCGATCTGATCACGCTGGCTTCCATCGGCGCCCGCACCACGGAATCGCCCACGCACCGGCAGATGGCCAGCGGTCTCTCCATGCCGGTGGGCTACAAGAACGGCACCGATGGCAGCCTGCAGGTGGCGCTGGATGCCATGATTGCCGCCCGCACGCCGCACAGTTTTCTGGGCATCGATTCCGAGGGCAGCACGTGCATTGTGAACACGCGTGGCAATGCCTGGGGTTTCCTGATGCTCCGCGGAGGCCGCTCGGGGGCCAATTACAGCGCGAGTCAGTTGCAAGAAGCGGAAGAGAAGCTGCGGGCACAGAATCTCTCGCCGCGGATGGTCGTGGATTGCAGCCACGCCAACAGCGATAAGGATTACCGCAAGCAGGCCATCTGCTGGAACGACGTGATCCAGCAACGCGCCGCCGGCAACACGTCGATCATCGGCCTGATGCTGGAAAGCAACCTCAACGCCGGCAATCAGAAACTCACCAGCGATCTGGCTCAACTGAAGCACGGCGTCTCCATCACCGACGGCTGCATCAGTTGGGAAGAGACGGAAGCCCTGGTGATGGACGCCCACGCCCGGCTGAGCGGCCGCACCAGCGCCCGCCCCGCCGACCCCCTGCTGGCCCCCACGGCGTAAGCAAGTGTAGGCCGGTCTCTCCGAGACCGGCAG
>JBGTDH010000247.1:0-11916 GCA_041748435.1 Pirellulales bacterium | reverse complement strand
GCCCGTGGCGCCCGCGGCAGGCGTTCACGCGTCGGAATGGTCCGATTTCCGCGATCGGCTGTTCGCGAACTTGAATCTGTAGCTCGAATCTCGTCGCGTCCGCCACGCGTGCCAAACTCGCGCCAACCGTGTCGTTCAAGGCGTGCCCCCTTGACGGCGAACCTGCCGCGCGGGAGATTTGTCTACGTCGTTGGATGGTCTGCATCCATCATCCCGGGCGATTAGCTCAGTTGGTTAGAGCACCAGCTCGACAAGCTGGGGGTCACAGGTTCGAGCCCTGTATCGCCCATTTTTCTATCCCGCCGAAACCAGTACTTAGGTTACCTGCCGGTGGTCGGCAGTGCGGCTGACTGCAAAAGCGCAAAACATACCGTTTTGCGCCTCGCAGAAAGGTCGCAGATGCCCAAACTTGCCCACGCCATCCTTAAGTACCGCCTGCACCGCGCCAGCGGCCAAGCCCTCGTCACATCGCCGGCCGTGACCACTACCTCGGCCCTTACGGCAGCCCCAGCAGCTATCGAGCCCGCGATCTGCTGATCAGTCAGTGGCTCGCCAATGCTATTCAAGCAATCCAAAGGACGACCTGATGAGAATCGCTGAGATTGCCTGCACGATAAACAGCAATGCAATCTGGGGGAGCGTGATTCCGCGCACTTCGCCGAGCCAAACGGCCCCGATCCAGGGGATCGCGGCCATAACGAGACTAGGCAACCAGCAGCCCAATTCACTTGATTGACCATCAACGTACAGAAAGCCGATGAGGCGGAGGAATCGGCGGGCCGTGCTTCAACCGCTCGCGCAAACCGTCACGCAACCGCGCAATTCATCGTCCGTGCGGATGTGCGGGTCGGGATCGTCGAGCGTTTCCATCGGAGCTACCAAGCCAGCTTCGACAGCTCGCTCAAGAACGCTGCGGATGATCGTTTCGAGCGTCATACGTGCCTCCGTGCTTAATTGTGGGTCCGTTCAGCCATGCAATATTTCCCGCGAAACGAGCGGGAGCGAGCGAAAGACCTCCACCGCCTGCACGGTGTACTCGCTTGCGTCGTGCATGGCAACCGCGGCCCGCTCCGACCTATGCTTGTGTGAGAGGAAGAGCGCGTGGCGCTCCGTGAACCAACTCCTCCGGCGTGGGTGGCCATGAATCGCCGACAATTTGTATTCTGGGCCGGCTTTGGCGTCTTCACGCTCGGCGAAAAGTTGCGTATCGCCGGGTTCGACACGCTGGCTGCGGCAACCATGCGATTCGCCGAGCCGGCGACAGCGACTTCGGCGCCCGAACATTGGACAGCCGCCGAGAACAGGACTTGGCGTTGGTATGAACGCGAAACCCTTGTCGGCGGTCGGTGGAAACTGACCGGGATCACCACGCCGATCCATAAAGAAACAGGGAAACCGCATGCAGGCAACACAGGATATATTGACGAGCGTCTCGTGCCACCCGAGATGCGATCCAATGGTCCGCACGTTGGCGAAGAAGCCGCGGAAGCGAGCATCAACTCCGGTCCCCGCAATCCGGACGCGACGCGCAGAGCCCGCCACGGACGCCCGCCAAGCAAGTGGCTTCGCAGCCTCCGCGCCGAAGAAACCCGCATTTGGCTCAAGACGATCGACGTTCCCGAAGCCGGCGTCAGCGGCATGACCTACTGGACGCATCTGACGCGCGATCACTCGTTCGATGCTGAGAAGATCGAGGGACTGACCGTCGACGAACAAGCCAAGCTGCACGCCGCGGCTCACTTTGGCTACTGACGCACCCGTTCTGTAAAGAACAGATCCGCGGCGCAGCGTTGGCAGCGAACGGCGAGCTCGATCCGACGGCCGGCACCTAAGCCGTGAAGTCTTGCAGCCGGCTAGATGGCTGGATTGCCGCGCCGGAGTTGATCTTTCCCCCCTGACTGCCTGCCCGACCGTGTGCAGCTTCATTCCTTGAGGAATTCAAGCAGATCCGCGTTCACCTGGTCCTTGTGCGTCGAGCAGAGGCCGTGCGGCGCCCCGCGATAGACCTTCAAGGTTGAGCGTTTGACCAGCTTGGATGAGCGATGCGCTGACGCGCCGATCGGCACGATCTGATCGTCGTCGCCGTGCAGAATCAGGGTAGGCACATCGATCTTCTTGAGTCCTCCGTGAAGTCGGTCTCAGAGAATGCCTTGATGCAGTCGATCACGCCCTTGAAACCGGCTTGCATTCCCAGCAGCCAGAATGAGTCGCGCAGGCCTTGCGAGACGTTAGCGCCGGGTCGATTGGCGCCATAAAACGGTGCGCTTAGATCCTGGAAAAACTGCGAACGGTCGGCGAGCACCTTGGTGCGAATCTCGTCGAACACTTCCAGAGGCAAACCGTCGGGATTGGCAGCCGTCTTGAGCATCAGTGGGCGGCACTGCGCCGATCAGCACGGCCTTCGCCACTCGCTTCGTGCCATGCCGGCCGATATAGCGTGCAACCTCACCGCCACCATCAGGAGCTACTTCCATGAATGACCGCTTACACAGAACCTTTGCGACAACTGCGTCTGTCCGGACTGGCCACGGGCCTGGAGGTGCGGTTGCAAAAAGCCGCCGGTCACCAGCTCAGCCACATGGAGTTTCTGGAGTTGATCCTCCAGGACGAACTGTTGAGCGTCAGATCGAGCGGCGCGTCAAGGCGGCACAGTTCCGCGAACTCAAGGCGCTGGACAACTTCGACTGAACTTGAGTCGGTAACACTTCCACGATGCTGCCGGAGGTAACTCCCAGCCCGCAGGAGACTTGCGGATTCTCACGTGGACCGAATTTTCGCGACCATTGCGGACCAGCAAATTGCATAAGGGTTCCACGGCACGCAGATCGCCGATCTGGCCCAACGCGTCGGCGGCGGCAGACCGGACCTGTTCGTCGGCGTCCTCCAGCAGCGGGAGCAGTCTCGGTACAGCCCGCGGGTCGCCAATCGGGCCGAGGGCGCCGGCGGCGTCGCGACGCACGAAGGGCTCTTTGTCCAACAGCGCGTCGACCAGAGCGGGCGTGGTCCGCAGATCACCGATCTGACCCAAGGAACGAGCGGCATACATGCGGACGTGAGGATCCTCGTCGCGCAACCCGACGGTGAGTTCCACCGCGACCTGCTTGTCCTTCAACTGGCCGAGGGCTTCCACTGCGGCCCAACGGACCTCCTTGTCCTGTGCCTTGAGCAGCTTGAGCATGGGGCGGGCGGCGACATTCATCCCCAGTTGCCCCAGAGTGTCGACGGCGGCGTATTGGGTGGCCGGGTCGTCCAGCAGCGGGATCAGCACGTTGGCGGTGGCGAAACGGATCGGGTTGCCGATTATCTCCTTATCCCGCGGCCGAAATGCCCGAAGGGCAGCGTTGCGCACTGCGGGGTCTGGGTCCTTGAGTGCCATGAGCAGCGCCTGGCGCGCGCCGTCGCCGGCGTAAGCGGGGAGGCCCAAGACCGCCTGCGTGCGGACCTGGGGGTGGGCGTCGGAGGCGGTCTTGATTCGCAGGGGCAGCGTCGCGGGCGTGCCGATCAGGCCCAGCACGTAGACGGCATTGAGGCGGATGCTGTGGTCTTGGAACTCCAAACCTCGGGCCAGCGCGGGGACCGCTTCATCCTTCATGCTCAGGAGCGCCGCGGCCGCGCGCGAGCCAAGCGAGTTGGAGATCCCACGCCTCTGGGCCGCGGACGGGAGATGCTCCCCGACCATTAAGGCCACGAGCGCGTCGGGGTCCTTCGGCAACGGCTCGACATTAAGAACCCGTTGCGCAAGAAGGGGCGACGTGCCCAGGACGAGCACACACAGTACGTGTTGGGGTGAGAAGCGGCTCGGCATGGCACCTCCCTAAGGGACCGACTAATCCGCGCGGCTCTGGTAGAATGCAACGGCCTGATCACGTCTCGCAAGCGGTCGCCACGAGAACACCCGCTGAGACTGGTCTATAGACGCGTTTTCACGGCGTTTCGTTGCACGCCGACCGTTTCCAAAGGGCCGCTTTTAGAAACTGGCGGATGGACCCTGAATGCAAGCGTTGTGCTAAACGAGAAACGGCTCTATGCGAATGGATCGCGAAGAGCCGTTCCTTTTCAAGTCGGGGCGACAGGACACCAATTAAACATTTCCTGGATGGCATCGAGGGTTGGGACGCCAGGATAGCGTGCCACGCCCAAAGGATGGCGAGCTACTATCGCTTCTCCGGCAAGGGTTGAATGCGCTGTTGCTCATCGATTAACAGCCCAGTGGCTGATTCGATCTGCCGCATGATTACGGCAGCATCATCGGCGACAGGCTGCGGCACCTCCCAGAGTGAAAACTCCGGTCCCGCGGAAGTGACGATGATTCGGCCATCGGGACTGGCGGCCAATGTTCCAAGACAGTTAAACGTTGGGCCCACTTGTGTCCCTGAGAACGGGTCCCACATGTAGCCGCCCGCTCTCGTGCCGGTCAGCAGCAGCCTGCCCTGGGCGGCAAACGCAATCTGCCCCACCGGTTCGGAATGCTGCGAGCCGGGTCCCACAAGCTGGCCGGTCGATGTATCCCAGACGCGGGCGGTTCGATCTTCATGCACTGTAGCCAGCCATTTGCCGTCGGGACTGAAGACCGCATCGGTGGCCTTCGCGGGGGACGCGAACGCAAGGGGCAGCCGCACGCCCGTCTGGGCATTGTGCAGCGCGATCTCGTTGCCTACGAGGGCCAGCATCTGGCTGTCCGGGCTGAAGGCCAATGAATAAACCCGCCCGGCTAATTGCAGCGGCTCACAAATGGGCTTTCCCGTGGGAAACCCCCAAAGGCTCGCACTCGAATCGTAACGTGTAAGGACCGCGATTCGCTGATCGTCGGGGCTGAGCAGAAAGAACATTTGTTGTCCCTCGACTTCGCTCATGGGATGCTTAAGTGGTCCGGCCAAGATCTCGTCTTGATTGAGGTCATAAACGTGCAGCAAGCCTCGATCGCCGGCGGTTGTCAGGAGCTTGCCGTTGTGACTGAAGGCAACCCAATGCGTGACCTCATCGTATTTGGGCAAATTCCGCGCGGATGACTCACCCGTCTCCACGTTCCACACAGAGACACTTGGGAGTCTAAAGTGATTGGCGCCTTGCATGGACCCAATTGCCGCCCGGCGACCGTCAGGGCTGATTGCTCGGCACTGGATGCCATAAGGCGCTTTCCACGGCTTGCCCACCGCCACCTGGCGGTGCACGTCCCAGACGCGGGCGGTTCCTTCCGCGTAACTTGTGCTGAGCAAGCGACTGCTGTCCTGGCTGAAGTCGAGCCAAAGAATCTCAGGCGGCACCTCGCTGTGCTTCCATGCCGGTGACAAGCGGCCACGCGGTGGCGCTCTCCAGAGGCTCGTCTGTTGGGGTGTGGCGGCGAGGACGAGCCCGCCGTCCGGCGCGATTACCGCATTAGGGACGTCGCTGACAAAGTGGGCACCCAGCCTACGCGCTAAGGGCTGTGCAATCGTTCGTTGAGCATCCACGTCCCAGAGTCGGGCTTCCCGGCCCGGCGAGACAAAGGCCAGCAAGCGTCCCTCATCGCTGATGCTGAATCGGCTGCCGCCATGAGGGAGCGGTCCGGCCAGAAGCTTTCCGTCTCCATCCCAAACGCGCAGCTTGCTACGCGTTGCAGTGAACAGGCGGCGTCCCGTGTTGTTAAATGCGACGCGCTCCAGTAGATACTCGTCCTCTTCGTGCTTCAGCGGGGAACCTTGCTTGGTGGCCGTCGCCGTGTCCCAGACCTGAGCGTGCGGCACCTTGCGGCCGTTGCCAAGTTCCATTTCGTAGCCCACCGCCAAGAGCTTGCTATCGGGCGAGAAGGCGGCTGCCATCTCGCCGGTGGGAGGATGGACGATGGTAACACGTCCGGGATGTACAAGCGGGCCACCCCGCGGCTCGCCCGTTGCCAGGTTGGTAAGCACCAGACGATCGCTTTTCGAGCGCGTCAGCGCCAACGTGCCATCGGGGCTGAGGATCAAGTTGCCAAAGGACTCCGTGCGGAGCAGTTTGCCCATCGTCTCGTTGGTCACGGCGTCCTTCACGAGGTAACCAACCGTTTGCCACTCGGCCGTTAGCACGCGGTTTTCGTCCGTGACGTGAAAGAAGTCGGCATCCGGCAAGACGCGCTCGGCCCAGGCTTCGCCGGTTTCCCGCCACAAGCTAAGCCCCTTATTGCCGCTCTTGACGAGCAAAGTGTGGTGATCGGCACCGAAGAGGAGTTCGACTAGGCGCGATTGATGCGGCATCGGCGGCCCAACAAGGTTGCCCGTGGCCGCATCGTGAACCCCGGCAACGGGCGGCTTGATCAAGCTTGTGGCAAATCTCAGTCCGTCGCGGCTGAACCTCGGAGCAGTGCTGGCTCCTGGAAAGACCCTCTGGAGCACACACAATTCCCGTTGCCAAGCGGCCAGATTCATGCGAATCGACCAACGCAGATCGGCGGCGTCTTCGGGCGCCGTGGCCAGGCTGCGGGCCAGCCACAGGCAGCCCTGATCGATATCGCTTTGGTCGCAAAGGCGCAGGCCTTTGTCCCTTTCGGTCTCGGCCAGCCGCAGGTTGCCTTCGCGACGGCGATGTTCCGAGACCTTGAGCGCATCGGACATGGTCCGGGCATGATTGCGCTGCGCATCGGCAAACAGGGTCAGGCTAATCAACAGGCCCAGGAATCCGACGGCCGCGGCCGCGGTCGCCGTGGCCAGTGCCGGATTCCGCCGGCACCAGCGCCAGCCACGTTCCCAGCGGCTAACAGGCCGTGCCAGGATGGGCTCGTTGCGGAGGAAGCGGCCCAGGTCGTCGGCCAGCGCCTGGGCGTTCTCGTAGCGCCGGGGAATCTCCTTATGCAGGCATTTCAGGCAGATAGTTTCCAGGTCGCGAGACAGCTTGGGGTTCAGCGATCGGGGCGGAACGACCTCGCAGGTGCGGACTTGCCAAGCCGTGTCCCACGGCGTCTCTCCCAGGAACGGCGGACGGCCCGTCGCCAACTCGTACAGGATCGCGCCGATGGCGTAGGTGTCGCTCGCCGGTCCGACAAGGTCTCTCAGCCCGGCCGCTTGCTCGGGCGCCATATAGCTGGGTGTCCCCAACAACTGGCCCGTGGTCGTGAACATCGTTTCGGCATCCGTGCTTTTGACCAGGCCGAAGTCGGTGATGCGAACTCGGGACGTGGCCGCTTCTATGAGAACGTTGGAAGGCTTCAGGTCCCGGTGCAACAGGCCTTCGCGATGCACGACGCTCATGGTTTCGGCGAGGATCTGCGAGAATTCCGCCGCCCGCGTGCCGCTGATGGGGTTCTCGCGGACGAGCTGCGCTAAATTGCAGCCCTCGATGTACTCCATGGCAAAGAAGTGCTGCCCCTCGTGCTCGCCGATTTCGTAGATCGCCACCACGTTCGGATGGCGCAATCGGGCCGCGCCCATTGCCTCCCGACGAAAGCGGGCCACATCCTCCTCGGACGCCAGCCGGCCCGCCAGAATCATCTTGACGGCGACGATGCGATTGAGACTCACTTGCCGAGCCCGATAGACCACGCCCATGCCGCCGCGGGCAATCTCGGTCAACAGCTCGTAGTCGCCGAAATAGCGAATGGTTTCCAGCGGCGTCTGGGGGGCCTCGGGTTCTGCCAGCGGAGCGTTAGGAAGCGTGGGCGCCAGTCGCCGGATGTCCTCGACCGCCAAGAGATAGGCCAGCAACTGGCTGTAGATGTCCGGGAACCTGCTCGCAAATTCGTGGGCATCCACTTCTTCCCGCGCACGTTGCCGATAGTACTCTTCCAAGGCTCCGGCGAAGCGCTCGTCCTCCGGCGAGTCGTCGCGTTCGAGCGTGTCATCGGTCATGAGGGAGCGTTCCCGCGCCTTGAGTTGAGGATGCCAGTGCCTCGATAGCTGCGATGGACGTATCCACTTGTTGTTTTTCCGTCACCATCAGGTGCAGGTTCAAGGCGACCGTCACCAACGCCGTTACGATCGACGGAATGGAAATGGACGCTAACACCAGAACCAAACCCATCTCCGCGTCACGAGCGGCAATTATAGAAAGCATCAGGGAAACGACCAAAGCTAATAAGACCGCGGCGGCGGACAGGCATTGAGCCCATACGTGCCGTCGCAGTGTGAGCACTCCGGTTATCAGCAAGGTGGCGCCCAGGCAGATCTCGCAGATGAAAGCTTGAAGGTTCGTAATGACGAGTCCTGGAATCGGAAGGTTGCCCTCAATGCCGTTGACGGCGACCACGCCATTAGCGCCGATCTTCAACAATCCATAGACTATCAGGCAGATGCCCGCCGCAATCCGCCAGCGTCGTGCCCGTCTGCGTAAGACTTCCAGAGGAATCGCAGCGGTTGCGGCCGCTCTGGCAGGTTTCTCCCGCTGGTACTGCTGCACGTTCATGACGATCCCCAGCGCAATCAACAACACGAATCCCCCGCCCACGAGAATCATCGTCAAGTTCGAGCCCATAGCAAACGCTCACTTTCATAACAGGGGGCGTTGTCAAAGCACCAAGTGGTTTCATCAATTGCAGGCTATCGTGCCCACCACCCGTTTAGTCCATGCACAATCCAACTCACCAGGGCTGCCACCAGGAACCAGGCGCCCAGGGGAATGAGCAGCCAGCCGAAGAACGTGCGCTGCGTCTGGGCAGGTTGCGATTGTTCGTCCTTCCATTTGAATCCGAATACTTCGGTTAGGCCGCCCGCCAGTGTGGCGGATCCGACGAGCAGAACCATCATGAGATTGAGGGCGATGAACGATCCGGCGATCGTCAGGACGGATAGGTAAGCCGCGCCAAATACAAGGAAGCTTCGCCACCTCCGGGCGATCTGGCCGCGCATCATGCCAACGAAGTCTCCGAAACTCTTGACGTGTCCTTTGTCGGCAAAGCCAAGGTAAACCAGGAAGAGGATCATGGGCGTCAGCAAGGCAAGGACGACAAGAATGAAGATCAACTCGAACCAGAATTGCAGGGGCATGGCTCACCTGGACGATTTGTGTCGAGTTCTCTTCGTTGCGCTGGGCAAAGTCCGCCATCGCCAAGTCTACTTGCCTAGGCGCAGAATTCTTTGCCGCAGGACGCGCCTAAGGCATGTTTTTTGGATCAGGGCGCCACACCGGCTACGATTGACGTCGCCGTGCGGCTAATCTGGCGTGGCGCGCGTCTAAAAACGCATGGTTTATTCGCCTCTAGGAACAGAGTCGAGCCGGGGTCATTTGTGGAAGGAACTGATCATGTTATGGTGGCACCTGAGGAATCCCCGTTCCGGCTCTCCCCGTCAGCAATTGCGTGCTGCCCAACGGCTGGGAAGCTACCGTGACGCCAAAGCGATCACCGCACTCAAAGACGTGCAGGGACGGTGGTCTAACCGCGGCGATGACGTAAAAGCCGCGGCCTGCGTTTCGCTGGAGAAGGTCGCCGATTCGCAAGCCGTTGAGGCCCTCGCATCAGTCTTCCGCTGGGGAGCAGGCGACCCCTTGTTTGAGTCGTGTCGCGCGGTCCTGGGGCTCTGTCCTGGGGTCGTTGACGCTGCCCGTGCCGCGGCTTAATTTCATATCGGTTCAGCGACAGAATATTGCGTGCTGCGAGCGTTTCCATGGACGAGATCATTTCCCGCGCGCGAGACGGCGACCCCTTGGCGCGCGAGGAACTGCTGGGACAGTTGCGTCCCAAGCTGCGGCAATGGGCGGAGCATTCGCTCAATGTGCGTTTCGCGGCGCGAGTCGACGCTTCGGATGTGACGCAGATTACCCTGTTGGACGTCCACGAGAAGCTGGCCCAGTTTGTTGGGAGCACGGAACAGGAGCTGATCGACTGGGTACGGCGGGCGTTGCAACGCAATATTGTGGACGCCGTCCGCCGGGTGACGGCGGGGAAGCGCAGCGTCGAGCGCGAGCAGTCGGTCGATCAAACGAATGCCGCCGGCCAACTTCCTCGCAATGACCTGCCCGGCGGTGATTCCAGTCCCAGCTTGCAGGCGATTCGCAACGAAGATCAAGACCGGTTGCAGGCAGCGCTGGCGGAACTGCTGCCGGACCAGCGGCTGGTGGTGCAACTGGTGCATTTGCAAGGCCATCCCATCGCCGCCGCCGCGGCACAAATGGACCGCACGCCCGCCGCGACGGCCAAGCTGCTGCAGCGCGGCATCGCCAACTTGCGGAGGATCCTCAACGAAACCTAGCAAGTCAAATCTCACTGGACCGGTCGCTGCGCCGTGAGGACCCGTTCGATCTCGTCGCTCCTGATGGGAGACGACGAAGCGGTTAATGCCAGCATGCCGGGCAGTTCCTTGGCGCTAAGCTGCATGTTTGGCGTCAAGTCCCACGCGCCGAGCGATGTGCCTTCGGCGGCCTTCATCTCCACTCCGCCCACCCACCGTGCCTCGTCGACGATCCAGCCCATCGTGTTGCCGTTAGGAAACGCGATCCGATAGATGCCGGCACTGCCGGCCTCGGGCACGAGTGTGGCCTCGAAGGCCAACGGTTTGTCGGCGGCAAGGTGGAGCGTGCCGTCGACATTCTCGCCATGAATTGTCCCGCTCAGCCGAGGCCCGGCGTCGTGGGTGATATCGAAGCCGTCGCCGGTCAGCGAACCGTAGAACCAATGGCAGTGCCGCCGATTGAATTCGCCCTCCCCGCTGCACACGTATGCCGCCACTAGATCGCCCTGTCGAACAAGTCCGATGAGCGCGGTGGTCGGCCCGCCTTCGATCCTTCCGACGAAGCTCTGCGCCGGACCGCTGCTCGCCCCATTGCATCCGGCCAAGGCGATAACGATCGAGGAGGTCAACAACGTCATTCTCATTCGCGCGTTGGGCATGGTCTTTTCCCTTCGATCTTGATTGTTGGGATTGCCGCCAATGATGGACAGCATTCAGGGCTTCTCTGCTACTTGGGCGCATGATCGCAGCCGGGGAGGACGGCTAAGCCCGTTCGACGCCCGTTTCTCGGCGGAATCATGCCGGCCGCCGGTTTTTCCACATGATTCCAAGAATTGGTGGCGTAGGCCGTCCTGAATCGCTGCCGCGTGCGCCTGAAGAGTCAGAGGCCGTCCGTTTTCCACCCTCTAACTCGTACGAACTGGAGTGCTGCCATGAAAGTTTCCCTGCTCCGGCTGAAGCGATCGTCGCTTTCCGTGCTAACAGGCACGGGCCTAATTGTCTGGGTTGCTTCACTTGCCCAGGCACAAGTGCCCTACATTCCTCCCCCGCCACCCGTATACACACCTCCGCCGGTTTTTACGCCTCCGCCACAGATCAATATTCCGCAGCAGAACTATGCCTCGCAGCAGGCGATCCAGGCTTATCAATCGTCCCAGCAGGCCATGAATCACGCGAACCAGGTGCGCTATCAAACCCAACAAGCGTCCGAAATTGAGCGCCAAACGCGAGAGTTCCGTCGCAGTACGAATGGAGTTGCCGCTGGTCCCGCGGCCGCTAATCCGCCGCAATGGAACGGCAACCCGCAGGGGAACGGCAACTGGCCCGCCAATCGCGGGCGCGCCAACGAGGTGCTGTCTGCCTTGCGGCAACTTCAGGAGAGGGGCCAATTCGGTCTGACGCCAGCCGAGCGAGAATTTGCCCGCAGGGGACGGCAAGCCATTCAGTCGGCCTGGGGTTTGCCGTAACCGCGACTGGCGCCGGCAAAAAACTCGGGCCGGCCTGGTCGGATTCCGATCCGCGCCAGACACAAAACGTGTCGCCCCGCCTTGGTTTATTCACGATCATTCGAGGCGCCGACAGCTGCCATGGGACGTTCCGTCATCCGAACCGTCCCGCCCGCATCGCTCACGTCACCAACTGTCCCGACAAGCGGCCTCACGCAGCCCGGCGCCGCTTACGCAACACGACATTGACGTAAATCCTGTGCCGCTCGACTTACGTCAAGGCGATTTTTCGCAACTCTTTTTCGGCCGCGCGCCGCCGCCGCTAGACACTTGCCGTCCCGCGCGCGCCCGCAACA
>JBGTDH010000246.1:0-5348 GCA_041748435.1 Pirellulales bacterium | reverse complement strand
GTGCATGCATCGTACGGAACCGCCAACACGCTCCAGGGCAACCCGCCCTTGCCTCCGGGACAGCGGGCTCTGGAAGGGGTCGCGCCGATCGACGATCGAACGGCCACCTCCGCGGGCAGCGCGAGCTCCACGCCTGCAGCCGATGTTCATACACAATTCGCCCGCGCCTTCGATGCGGCGCAAGTGCAGGCAGACCTGGGAAAGCTCGCGGAAGCCCACTTGGAATTGTCGCAATGGTACGACCATCCCGGTCTGGCCGAGGGCGAGACGCGGCAGTTGATTGAAATGCTGGATCGCCTGGCGGGCACGGTGATTTACTCGCACCGGCACCACTTGCTGGAAAAGCCCTACGAGGTGCAGCCGGGGGAATCGCTGGAGCAGATTGCCTCGCAGCATCAGCTTCCGTGGCAACTGCTGGCCAAGATCAACGGCATCGACGATCCGGCCTCCGTCCGGCCGGGGCAGGCGCTCAAGGTGTTGCGCGGACCGTTCCACGCCATGGTCGATGCCCGCAATTATCGGCTGACGCTGTTCCTGCAAGGCCGCTACGCCGGCCGCTTCCCGATCGGCCTGGGGCGTGATCTGCCGATTACGGAGGGCGATTTCGAGGTCCAGGGCGTGGTGGCCAATCCTATCTATCGCGGCCAGGATATTGTGGTGCCGGCGGGCGACCCCAGTAATCCGTTCGGCCGCGTGTGGATCGATCTGGGCAACCAGCTCGGCATCCACGGTACGAACGAACCGCAGCAGGTGGGCCTCAACACCGGCCGCGGCTGCATCTTCCTCAAGCCCGCCGACATCGCCCACGTGCAAGACATTCTGACGGTAGGCTCGCGCGTACTGATCCGCAAGTAGCGTCGTTTCTAGGGCAGTCGCTCGGCGACCTTCTGGAGCGAGCCGCCGAGCGATGCGTACCAGACCTGGCCGGTTGCAGTATCGACCAAATAGCAGCCGTGGCTTACGGAGCCGCCCCCCGTCGTAGCGCCATAGGCGGAGACTTGGTATCGGCCCGCGGCATTGCCAGGCGCCTGAGCGACGGCCGCGGTGCTGGGGCCAAGGTTCGCCGTGGCGAGGCCGAGCACGAATGCCGCGAACAGGCCCGCGAAGATCGAGAATCTTTTGGTCATGGGAAAGTCTCCTGACGGGGGAAAAGGATAAAACGGTCAACGCTGTTGTTCGCGCGGCAGTGTTGTCGCCGGCGGGATTTCCCGCACGACGCGGAAGCCGGCCCACTCGGTGCGCAAAGTTGGGGAATGGCTGCTGTAGCGATCGGCCGAGCGCAGGAAGCCGGGCCAATTGTCGAAGCCGCCGCCGCGGAAGACTTGCGATCCCTTCTTGGTGCATTGAGGATCGCGCGTGCTCGCGCTGCGATAGAAGCTCTCGTCGTAAGTGTCCTGGCACCATTCCCAGACGTTGCCGTGCATATCGTGCAGGCCCCACGCATTGGGCCGGTAGCGGCCCACCGGGGCGGTGAAGCGGAAGCCATCGTTCCAAGCCACCGCCCAGGGTAAGGCAGCATCGACTCCGTGCGGCGACAGGTCGGCCAGATTCGCGGCGCCTTGCAGGCTGGCCACGTCATCGCCTGTCGAGAACAAGGTCGTCGTGCCGGACCGACAGGCATACTCCCACTCGGCTTCAGTCGGCAGCCGGTGCGTGCCCCCTTCGGTCTTGTCCAGCCAGCGACAGAAGGCATTCGCATCGCTCCAGCTCACATTGCACACCGGGTGCTCGTCCGTTTGCTCAAAGCCGGGCTTCTGCCAGTCGAATTCGGGACCTTCGCTCCAACCGTCGCCCCGCCAGCCGTAGCCGTTGCGATCGCGCTGGGCATCGGTGATGTAGCCGGTGGCTTCGACAAACTTGCGAAACTGCCCGACGGTAACTTCGTGCGCGCCCAGATAGAAAGGGCGCGTGATCTCGACGCGATGTTGCGGCATTTCCGCCTCCCGCCGCTGCTGCACGAACCGCGCGAAGAACCAGGATTCGTCCGGCTGCAAACTCCGTATCTGCTCGGCGCCGGAGCCGCAAAGAAAATCGCCCGCGGGAATGAGCCGCAACGAAATCAGGCTGTACTCTCTCCGGACCGGCAATCCCAGCTTCGCGGCGTTTTGGCGCTGCAACGCATCCGCATCGAGAGCCGGCCCTCGGCGGCGATCCAGTTGGACCGTGATATCGCTCGGCGCGATCTGCAGGTCTCCCTGCACGATGGCGATCGTCAGGACGATTTCTTGCGATCTACGCAGCACCAGAGAATCGGTTTCGAGCACCAAGCCGTCTTGCTCGACGACGAACCGCTGCTCCGCGCCCGGCTTGACGTGCATTGTGTGACCGTCATTGTCGATCTGAATTGTCTGCTCCCCAAACCGCACGGAGAGGCGGGGATCTGTGATCTCGAAGCGGAGGGTTGTCTTGCCAATCTGAACGTAGAGCACGACCGCCACAAGCAGGGTGAGGGCCAGCGCTGTGGCAACGACTAATCTGCGTCGCGTGGGCGGACGTGACGACTTGCCGGAGGGAGCGGGATTCGCAAACGGGACCAGAGCCGCCGCAACGTCACTCGGCGTCTGATAACGCTCGGCCGGGTGTTTGGCCATCATCCGCCGCACGATGCCCTCGAGATCGGTCGGCACGTCTGCACGCAGCTCCGTGAGCGGCTGGGGTTCCTGCTGCGCATGGGCCTTTACTTTTTCCAGCACCGAGCCCGCGGCGAACGGCGGCCGCCCGGCGAGCAGAAAGTAGAGCGTGCAACCAAGCGCATAGATGTCGGCGCGAATGTCGGCTGATTGCGCGTCGCGCGAGTGCTCGGGCGCCAGATAATCGGGCGTGCCCATCATCGTGCCGAAGGCGGTAATGCGGCCTTCTGGACCCTGGGTCGCAGGCGCGTCTGCCGAGCTGCCGGGCGCCGGGACCACCTCGCTGGCGAAGCGCGCCAGGCCGAAGTCGAGAATCTTAACCGCCGGCCTGCTGCCGGAGAACTGTTCCCTGTCCCCTGGTCCCTGTCCCCTCTGCAACATCAGGTTCTGGGGCTTGATATCGCGATGCACCATGCCGCGTTCGTGCGCATGTTGCAAACCCTCTGCGGCCTGGCGGATGTACCGGCACGCCTCGTCGATGGGCAGCGGTCCATGCTGGCGCACAATCTCCGCCAGGTCGATGCCGTCGACGTACTCCATCACCAGGAAATGCACGTCGCCCGATTGCTCGGCGTCGAAGGCGGCAACGATGTTGGGGTGCGTCAATCGAGCGGCCGCCTGCACCTCGCGGCGAAAACGCTCCACCGCCTGCGGGTTGCCAATCAGCTTCTCGTTGATGAGCTTGAGCGCCACCAGCCGATCCATCACCCGGTGCTGCGCTTTGTAGACATCTCCCATCCCGCCGCGGCCCAACAGTGCCATCACCTGGTAGCGCGGATGATTCACAAGCGACGCGGGCAGCGTGGCGTCCTCGTTCGTCGCGCCTCCCATGTCAGGCGCTGCCTCCGCTAGCCGCACCAGATCGACGAATGTGTCGTCGTGCAAATTGAGCAAAGTCTGACAGCAGTCGTCACAGGCGCTAATGTGCTCCTCAATGGCGTGGGCCTCCTCCGGTGTCAGCCGGCCCAGCCCGAAATCCTTGAGCTTCTCGGGTTCCGGATGCATTGCTGTGGCGGTCATAAAGATTCTCCGCTCGCTGGAGCATGGTTCCACTCGCGTCTAAGAATAGAGTGCGGACGGAGAACAATCCTTACAGAGGAAGTCAGGCTTTCTCAGAAATCATCAATCAGGCCAGCGGCCTGCTGTCGTAAAGCTGCCAGCACGCGGCTCTTTGCGACATAGACGCTGGAAAGCGACATGCTTAGCTCGGCCGCCACGGCGTCTGCCCGGGCCTGGCCAATGACTTGCCGGTGAAAAGCCTGCCAGGTCTGCGGATCGACACGGGCCCGGACCGATTCCATCAGACGCTGGAGCACAATCTGATCGTGCTCGCGATTCCAGATCTGGCTCAGGCCGCTGCCCTCGTCGGCCAGTTGCTCCAGTCGCTCCAGGATGGCCGTATCGCCCGTCGCCCGAGGCCGGGATTGGCGGGCTCGCCAGAAATCGAGCAACCGGTTGCGGAGAATCTGTCGCAGCCATGCGCGGAACGCTCCGGCTTGACCGGAATGCTGGAAGCGGGGCAATTCGCGCAGCACGACGAGCAGCACGTCTTGCACGAGATCATTCGCATCGCTTTCCGCCACGCCCATCCGCCGGGTCCACTGCCGCAGCAGCGGGTAATACAACTCCGCAAACCGATTCCAGGCCTCGGAATCGGGCTGCGCGCGTAACTGGTCGAAGATGCTAAGCGAGGTCGCCGACATGGTTGCAACGGCACTTGGAATCCGCCAGTATCGTTGATCCGGGCGAACAAGGCCATCGTCCGGCGTGGGCCCTCGTGGGCTCTAGCCCTTCTCGCTGATGCCGAGGTGTTTGAGCCAGCGGCTGGCTTTGGCGGCCTTGGCTTTCTCGGCGGGGGTGCCGATCGAGGTAGCTTCTTCGGGCTTGGGTTGAGATTGCAAGTCCCGCGAGCGCTCGTCGACTTCCATACGCTCGCGGGCGAGCTTGGCGCGCTCCAGCGAGATATCAATCTCGGCCTGCCGCAGCTTCTGCTGCATGTCATCCTGAAGACGCTGCAAGTTCTCTCGCTCCTGCCGGATAATCTCTTCCTTGTCCAGAATGTCTGCCACGGCGGCGGCGCCCACCGCCATGGAGCCCCAGTTGTGGCTCTGCTCTTCCAGCACACGGCGAAGGTCTTCCAGCTCCTGTTCTTTCTCGGCCAGCACGCGGTCGGTGGTTCGCACCACGTCTTCGATCTTGAGCTTGTCGGCCTTCTGCTGCGGGTCTTTGTCGTCGAAGTCTTCCGACAGTCGCCGCAACACCTCCCGCTTTTGTGCTTCCCAATCGAGCCCGCCTCCCGAGGCAGCCGCGATGGCGGGGCGGCCGCCGAACGAAACCTTACGCTCCAGCTCGGCCACCTTGGCCCGTTCGGCCTTCAGGTCCTCGATGGCCATCTTGTAGCGCTGCTCGGCGCTCTCCAATCGCTCCGCCAGCTCGGGATCGGCCGCGAGCGCGACCGGCGTTTCCGAGGGCCGGCTGGCCAACTCCTGTGCTTGCGTCAGCTCCTCGGTCAGTGCCTGACAGCGAGCCTCGAATTCCTGCAACTGCTTCTGTCGCTCGGCCAGCGCAATCTGCAAGTAGCCATCAATCAGCAGCGGAATCGAAGCGAGCAGCCGAATGAACCCTTTGGCGCTCCCCCACCCCAATTCCCACGCCGGGTCGATATGACCATCAACTGTCATAAGCGCGGCCAGCGCAGCGCTCGCCATCTCGGCATCG
>JBGTDH010000245.1:0-2122 GCA_041748435.1 Pirellulales bacterium | reverse complement strand
CAATCATCTCCAGCACGCCCTGATCTTTGGGCGAGCTGCGGATCGAATCCAAGGCCGCCTGCAACTGGGGCATCGTCACATGGTCGGGAGAGGAAGTCATTGTTGATTATTTACTGAACGGCCACGATCGGCCGAGGGATTTCTTTTGCAACGCGGCCAGTTCCCGGATGCCCCCTTTGGCCAGCTTCACGAGCGCCGTCAGCTCGTCTTCGCTGAACGTGGCCTCTTCCCCCGTGCCTTGCACTTCCACAAAGCGTCCGGCGCCGGTCATCACCACGTTCATATCGACACTGGCGGCGAAGTCTTCCTGATAGTCTAAATCGAGCGCGGGCTTGCCATCCACTAATCCCACACTCACGGCGGTGACGCTGTCGGTCAGCGGGAAACGATCCGGGAAGGGGAGCTGCTTGATGCTTCCGATGGCATCGACCAAGGCGATGAACGCGCCGGTGATGCTGGCCGTGCGCGTGCCGCCATCGGCCTCCAGCACATCGCAGTCGACGGTAATCGAGCGTTCTCCCAAGGCGTCCAGATCGACGATGGCCCGCAGGCTGCGGCCGATCAGGCGTTGAATCTCGGTCGTGCGGCCATCGATCTTGTCCCGCTCCCGCCGCTTCCGCGGACTGGTGCTCCCCGGGAGCATGTTGTACTCGGCCGTGACCCAGCCGCGTCCCTTGCCGACCATCCAGGGCGGGACCTGATTCTCCACGCTGGCCGTGCAGAGCACCGTGGTCCGGCCGGCTTGAATCAACACGCTTCCCGGCGAAGGCCGCGTGTAGCGGCGCTTGATGCGGACTTCACGCAACTCATCAGCCCGGCGGCCATCATGTCGTGGCATGATCTTGCTCCTCTCGCCATGCTTTTACTGCCGCGTCGTACACATCTTGCAGCGGCACGCTGTGTTCCTGTGCCACGCGGCATGCCGACTCGAACTCCGGCGCGAAACGTGGCGGCTGGCCTGTTAGCCATCCGAGCTTACCCTCGATCGGTCCCCACGGCGTCTGGACGGTGTGCGGCTTGCGCTGGAGTTTGCTGCGGCTGACCGTGTAGCGACGCACGCCCAGCGTGGTGGTCTCGCGAAACAGAATCGCCTCCATTTTCTCCACATCCGCCGCTACGCACAGCACGGAGAGCATCACTCCCGGACGATTCTTTTTCATCTGGATGGCCGTTGTGTACACATCCAGTGCTCCGGCCTCCCACAGTCGGGAGATTGCGTAGCCAATCAGCTCGCCGCTGGCGTCATCCAGGTTCGTCTCCAACACGCTGGCCTGATCGGTCGCCGCTGCTTCGCTGGTTTCTCCCACGAACAGCCGCAGCACGTTGGGCTGGTCCGGCAAGTCTCGTTGTCCGGCGCCATAGCCGATGCGTTCGATCTTCATCGCCGGCAGCGGGCCGTAGGCTTGCACCAGCGTCGAGAGAATGGCGGCTCCGGTGGGCGTGGTTAACTCCGCTTCGATGTTCGTAGCCGCCAGCGGCACGCCCTTCAGCAATTCGGCCGTCGCTGGTGCAGGCACCGTGGCGCGGCCGTGGGCGATCATGATCGTTCCGGTTCCCGTGGGCACGTGCGAACTTTCGATGCGCTGGACACCCAAAATATCCCATGCAATAGCGGAACCCACGATATCGGCAATCGAATCGACAGCCCCCACTTCATGGAAATGCACCTTCTCCAGAGTCGATCCATGCACCCTGGCCTCGGCTTCCGCCAGACGCGTGAAGATTCGCTTCGCCAACTCCCGTTGCGGTGGAGAAAGCTGTCCGCGATCGATCATCTTCACGATCTGGCTCAGGTGCCGATGGGCATGCTCCGGCGGATGCTCGACGATAACTTGCGTGGCTCGAAATCCGTGTTTGCGCACCTCCCGCACCACCAGCTTGCAATCGGGAAGGCCCAGGGAGTTGATGCCCGCGCGAATGCGGTCTGCATCAACACCGGCATCGATCAGGGCGCCCAGGGTCATATCGCCGCTGATGCCGCTGGCACAATCCAAGTACGCAATCTTCACAACGGTTTCCCACGCTCGGGATAGAATAGACCGGACGCATTGTAGAGGCTCGATCCCCAAGCATAAAGCCGCCATGAACGCCGATCTCCCGGAGCGATTGGCCGATCGGCTGC
>JBGTDH010000244.1:0-3251 GCA_041748435.1 Pirellulales bacterium | reverse complement strand
CGCTGCCTGGAGCTGGCGGCCGACCACGCCTGCGAGAGCCTCTCCTTTCCGTCGTTGAGCACCGGCGCTTACCGCTATCCGATCGACCTCGCCAGCCGCGTGGCGTTGGGCACGGTCCTCGATTATCTTCGCGCGCACTCGCAACCCCGCCTCGTGCGATTCGTCCTGTTCGACGCCGGCGCCTACGGCGCCTACGCCGCCGCATTGGAAGAGCTCTTCGCGCGGCCACCACATGGCTAGGACGAAGTGACTTCTATCCTTTTCGCTCCCGTCGAAAGGAGCCGCGGACCTAACCCCTGAAGGGCAGGTAAATGACGACTTGGTCCCCTATCTCTTCGTCCGGCATGTACTCCGCGATGATCAGAATGTCGTCGATGGCCAAGCTGATGGATTGCTCGATCGTCGTGGCGATGAGGCCCGGCACTCGCTCTCCGGAAGCCACGCGCCGGTAAGCGAAGCCGATCATCGTGTTTCGGTCATTAGTGATCAGGACTCGGTTATCGGCTGCGGCCCAGGCTAGGATCTGGGGGTCCGGCGTAGCTTCGGGCAAGGCGTCCTGAGCGCGCACTAAATCAATGTCCGGCCGGCGGCGGCGCAGGCCGCGTATAATGTCGCCGTGAACGTCGGCGTCACTGGCCAGTCGGAGCATGGTCCTTCTCGTTGGCACTGCGGCGTGCCACCAGTTCGTCCCGAGTGACGCGCGGGCGCTCACCTTCGATCTTCGTCCGCAGGGTCTCTGCTTCCTCTGCTCGTCGCGTCAGATAGGCCCGCACTTCGTTTTCGTGCCGGAGGTAATAGGCGATTACAGCGTAGACCTCGGCCAGCAGCAAGGTGTCGTAGGCGCGGACCATGTCTTCCGGCGTTATGCCGTTCTCGTACTGCTCGACGACTAGGTCGAGGCTGATGCGGCTCTTGCCGACGCGGACCGCGCCCCCTTCGTCCACACGGAGTGGCGGACGATCGGCGTGGAGCGGAATCGCCACGGCCTGTTCTTTCGCGACTGTCGCTTGCTCACCAAACATTCCGGGGACCAGAGATTGCCCCAATTTCAAAAGGCTTTCCAGACCCTCACGGGTCAGTGGAGGCGATTTCGCGATGACGATCTCACCGGGATCCAAGCGGCCGGCCTTTGCATCGCCGCGGCAGTAGATGACAGTTCCCACGAAGGTGGCCCGATTGATGAGTTCGCCAATCAGTTCGTCTTTCGTGTGGCGCTCGAGACCCTCAATCGACATACGTGTCCTCCGGTTCGGAATATTTAATTGTACCTGGAGACGACCCTGCTGACATCGACCTCATCCTGGTCATTTTGAGGATCGGCTTTGCGAAAGGAGTGACTTTTCATGAGATCACGACACGTCAATGCTCTGGAAGAAGCCTTCGGCGGTCCAGAGCGTGAACCAGCTACGCAGGTCGGCGATCAAGGTCTCGAGTTGTTCGTATTCTGTGGTGATGAGGGAGATCGCTTCGCCCAGAGGCTGGCCGCGCATCAAGGCGTCCAATAGCGCGTGCTGCGATGAGGACAACGGGAAGTAGCGCACGATGAAGTCGCGTCGGGTGATCGCCAGGAAGGTTTCCGCCGCGGGGGGCGGCGCCACGGTTTCGTGGCAACGCAGTGCTCGATAATACTCGTGCGCCGGGTGACGCAGTTCCAGCAATCGCAAACAGGGAACCGTCGCCAGCCGCGCCGCGGGCCAGCAGTCGGGGGCAATCGCCAGGAGTTGTTCGGCTGTGACCAGCGTTTCTCCCTCGACCCCGGGACCGTCGAAGACCTGGTCGAATTCCCACTCCAAGCGGGCCAGATCAATCAGAGAGTCCGGCCACGACTCGTTGGCCGCGGCGGGGGGCCGCGTCGCGTCCAGATAGCTCACAAATTGCTGGCCCAAGCGGTTGAGCGTGTAACTCCGTGAAGGGTGCTGTTCGAGGTATCCAGCCGCGAATTGGTTGAACACATCTTCTCCCAACGCCTGCGTGAGCACGGGAAACTGGGCGCGCAGGCATTCCAACAAGCGCGATGTGTAGGCGCGGGAATAGATCTCCAATCGCTCGACCCTGGTGAGTGCCTGCGAGCGCGTGAGGAGGGATTCGATCGGCGCTTGGCTGCACTGGAGCGCGTTCGAGATCCCGCCGGGATGCATGATCAGCCTTTGCATCCAGTGTTGCAGAGCCGCCAGGCCGCCGGCGGTTGGATCGGCTGTTGGCTTGTCGGAGCTTGAATCTTGGGGCATGATGATTCGGTCTCAATCAACCACGAGGAGCCTCTCCGTGCGATTGTATCCTGAAGTGTTGCGATCGGTGCTGGCGCTGGGCGTGCTGCTTTCACCGACGGTTGCTCTGACGCAGCAGCCGGCGAAGCGAAAGTCGGAAGCGGAGATGACGTTTCCGCCCATGCTTACCGGCGGCCAGAGCGTCGTCACCGACACCTCGGCGGAGTTCTTAAAGCCCGCGGACACTTTGCAGGACGGGGTGGAGATTGCCAAGACTCCGCCGACCATCGATTTTCTGTACTATCCCGGACAAGACTATGCGGGCAAGCCGTGGTCCAACTGGGGTGACAGCCTGGCTGCGAACGGCAAGTACTATGCCTCGATTGGAGATCATCTCGCGCCGCGAGGCAACGCCTTCGTGTTCGAGTACGATCCGAGGACGAAGGCGCTGCGCAAGCTGGCCGATGTCGACAGCATTCTCAAACGGCCGGCGGGTCACTACGTACCCGGCAAGATTCACGGGCGGCTGGATCTCGGCAGCGATGGCTGTCTGTACTACTCGACGCACCGAGGATCGCCGCGCGTCACGACCGACGAGTTCCACTATCAAGGTGATGGGATCTTTCGCACGGACCCCGAGACCGGAGAATCCGAAGCGGTGGTGGCGGCCCCTGTGCCCAGGCATTGCATTCCGAATTCCGTGCTCGATCCCCTGCGGATGATCTTCTACGGCGGCACGGCGGCCGGAGTGGGAGACGAGGTCCACTTCTTTGCCTACGACCTGAAGAAAAGCAAACTGCTGTACTCCGGACCTAATGGCCCGGCGCGGTACATGGCCTTTGCGGCCAGCACGGGACGCGTTTATTACACCGCGGGCAAGGCCAGCGTCGGCACGCTCGTGCGTTTCGATCCGGCCGATGGTGCGTCGCCTGTGGTGTTAGAGGGCAAGACGATCGGCCTGCGCGCGGCGACGCAGGAGACCCCGCAGGGGCTGATCTACACGGTCTCCAAGGGCGGGAAGGGGGGCACGTCGACGATCTTCGC
>JBGTDH010000243.1:0-8101 GCA_041748435.1 Pirellulales bacterium | reverse complement strand
CCCCGTCCCCTGTTCCGGTCCCATAAACCGACGCACCTGGCTCAAAGTGGGTGGGCTGAGCATGGGAGCGTTGGCGGCCGGAATGCAGCCGAGTCTGGCTCAGTTGCTGGCCGAGGGCACATCGGCCGATCGCGATTTCTCCGTGATCCTGTTCTGGGCCAACGGCGGGCCCAGCCATATCGATCTGTTCGATCTCAAGCCCCAGGCGCCGGCCGAGTATCGCGGGCCGTTTCAGCCAATCGCTACAAACGTGCCCGGCATGGAGATCACAGAGCTGCTGCCGCGGCTGGCGCAGCGGGGAGACAAGCTCACACTGCTTCGCAGCTTGTGCCACGAACGGGCCGAGCATTCCGGCGGCACGCATCGCTTCCTGACCGGCTATTCGTCGCGGCAAGCCAATCTGCAAGATTCCGAATTTCCGGAGGTCGGCTCAATTGTGGCGCGCCATCTGGAGCCGCAGGTTAAAGACATTCCCCTGTTTGTGGGCAACACCAAGTTCTACGGCGGCGGTCCGGCCTATCTGGGTCCGGCGTTTGCGCCGTACATGCCCAGCCCCAACCCCATCACCTCAAGCGGCAACAACAGTTACGATCCCGTGCCGCTGTATAAGGAGAGCGAGGGGGAAGACAACTTGGCGATCACTCCCGACGGCGCCCTGGCTCTGGCCCGCCGCCGCGGCCTGCTTAGCACATTGGATCGCTTACCGCGGACGCTCGATCGCGCCGGGACGATGGACGCTATGGATGTGTTTCATCGCCGCGCGCTGGAGATGCTCTCCAGCACCCGCACGCGCGAGGCGTTTGATCTCTCGCGGGAAGACGAAGCCACGCGCGCCCGCTATGGGCAGACGCATTGGGGTCACAGCTTGCTCACCTGCCGGCGGTTGGTGGAGGCGGGCGTTCGGTTCGTGCAATGTCAGGCAAACTTCCGTCTGCGGCCGGAGACGGGACGCATCACCACCTGGGACGATCACAGCGTCAACTCGCACATCTTTAAGGCGTATGAAGAAAAACTGCCGGACTTGGATCAATCGGTCTCGGCGTTGATCGACGATCTTTACCAGCGCGGCCTGGATCGGCAAGTGCTGTTCATTTTCTGCGGCGAGTTCGGCCGCACGCCGCTGATTCGCAATCAGGATCCCACGGGCCGCCCAGGACGGGACCACTGGCCCAAAGCCATGAGCGTGCTGCTCTCCGGCGGAGGGTTGCGAATGGGACAGGTCATCGGCGCCACCGGCGCCAAAGCCGAAGAGCCAATCGAGCGCGTGATGGACAGCAACTGCCTGCTGGCCACGCTTTACCGCCGCTTTGGCATCGATCCCAACCGCACCTTCCCCGATCTCTCCACCCGCCCCATCGCCATTCTCCCCACCGGCGAACCGATCCCGGAACTGCTGTAAAGCACGCGGTTGCTAGTTCTTCGCCGATTGCAGGCCGAGGTGTTGCTTGAGGAACTCGATTTCTACGGCGGTGGCGTAGTCGCGATTCCGATTGCGATCAGCATGGCGCGGCAGTGCATGTTGCCTGCATTCGATTCCCTATGGTCTCTCACCGTTCTCTCCAGTACGACGGATCCCGCTTGAGATGCGCAATTGCTATCACTGCGAAGCGGTTCGATTCGCCTCGGTAAATAATCTGAAAAGGAAAGTGACGCAGGAGGTAAAAACGGTGCCGATCGTCACATGTGGGAAAGCGGTCGGGATCTGCGGCGATCGCGGCCAAGGCACCCTCGATTTCGGCCTCGAAGTCGCCCGCAGCACGTAAACTTCGCTCGGTATACCACTGGAGCGCCTCGAAGTAATCCAACTCCGCCGCGGATGTGACAATGACCTCAACCATCCAGCCCGGCCTTTCGACGCGCGCGCTCCTTGACCTCAGGCCAGGGCGCGGCTGACATGCGCCCTGCCTCGTACTCGTGGGAGCGCCGCTGTACTTCCGCAATCCAGGCTTCGCTTGGCTGAGGCCAACTTTCGATGGAATCCCACAAGGCCCTGATCAATCGCATGCGGTCGTCGGGCGGCAAATCTTCCGCGAAACTCAAGGCCTGATCGTAAGTTGACATAGCGAACCCCTCCCATCGGCTAAATCGAGTCGAGTCATTTTCCCATTGTAGGCGGTTTCGCGAGTCGGATGAACGGCGTCGAAGTTTTCCATTACGGCGTCGGAATCTTCACCCGCTTCCCGCCGGCCATGGCGGACATGTGGGCGCAGATGCCGGTCATGGTCCAGTTAGCGCTGGTCACGGCGTCGGGGAAAGGTTTTCTCCGCTCGACGATGGCGCTGATGAACTCGTGGGCCAAGTGCGGATGACTGCCGCCATGCCCGCTGCCTTGCGTGAAGGAAAGATGCTGGGCTTCGTCGGAATCGTACACGCCCTTGGTAGTGAAATGACGAATCGGCTCGGGGAGCAGGTTGGCAAAATCGGGCGATTTCACGCGCTCCGGCACCTCACCCCGGTGCAGCACCAGCGGCTCGTGCTCGACCTGTCCCCACTCGAACGTAACCTTGTCGCAGTAGACATCAAAACTCTCGCGATATTGGCGAGCGGTCTCGAACAGGCTCCGCGTCACCTCTGCGCACAGGTTGGAGTTGGCCAGCTTAAACGTGGCGGTCTCGACGGCGAAGGGCGAGCCATACTTTTTCTCCAGCTTCTTGGCGATCTGCCCCGAGCCGTGGCAGACCACGCTTTCGGCCAGTTTGCCGGGCAACGCCAGGCAAGGGCTGACGCAATGCGTGGCGTAGTGCATGGGGGGCAGACCTTCCCAATAGCCGGGCCAGCCGGCCATCTCCTGCTGATGGCTGCCGCGCAGGAACTGGATGCGCCCAAGTTCGCCGTTCTTGTAAAGCTGTTTGACGAACAAGAACTCGCGGCTATAGACCACGGTCTCCATCATCATGTAATGCTTCTTCACCTTCCGCTGCATACGGACGATGGCCTTGCACTCCTCCAGTGTCGTGCCCATCGGCACGGTACAGGCCACGTGCTTCCCCGCCTTGAGCGCGGCCAGGCTCATCGGGGCGTGGTCGGGAATAGGCGTATTGATGTGAATAGCATCAATGTTCTTATCCTTCAGCACATCGTCGTAGCTCGTGTAACGCTTCTGCACATCGAAGGCATCGCCAATTTGCTT
The DNA here is from genome assembly GCA_041748435.1 of Pirellulales bacterium. Classification (GTDB taxonomy): domain Bacteria; phylum Planctomycetota; class Planctomycetia; order Pirellulales; family JBGTDH01; genus JBGTDH01. Next base: position 4,971 of record JBGTDH010000243.1, on the reverse strand, counting down.
GAGCTTCTCCGGCGCCCGCTGGCAGATGGCGTACATCTCTGCCTGCGGATGATGTTGATAGATGGGAATGAACTCGGCGCCGAACCCCAACCCGATGATCGCCACACGCACTTTCTTGTCTGACTTGGCCATGATGCGTTGTCCCTTGCGGATGCAGTTACCGGATGATCTTCTGCGGAAGAATTGCCTGGAAGCGGCGGCGACAATGTATCCTCGCGTTGAGCGCGATGCAAGTTTGCCCCGCAACCGTTCGCGAAAGGATGAACGCTTCAGCGGACCGGGTTGGCAGCTGGATAAGCCGGGGCGTCGACGTCGTTTTCGGGCGCTAACTGACGGAGGCGGCTCTCGTCGCGGCTCACCTGGGCTTCCAGCACTTGTTGCCGCCGCACCTTGCGCACCAGGATGCGCAGGCCCGAATCGTGGATCACGTCGCCGCCATGCACGGGGCGATCGAGGCGGAATCTCACGAGGTCGCTGAGATTGCGAACGGCGCCATCAAGGCCTTCGCGGTTGAGCTTCACGCCCATCAATTGCTCGACCCGCTCCAGCGTGACGCCGCCTCCCATCACCCAGCCGGCGCCGCTCTCGATGAAGTGAGCCGGCACGCGATCGTACTCGTCGAGGATATCGCCCACGAGTTCTTCCAAAATGTCTTCCAGCGTAACCATGCCCACCACGCGATGCTGCTTGTCCCGCAGCAGGGCGATATGCACGTGGCCGCGGATCATGCGTTCCAAGGCCGAGGCGATGGTCATGTCCTCGGTCAAATCAAGCATGGAGCGCAGAATGCCGCGCAGCGAGGGTTCGTGCGGACTGATCCGCAACTCGGAGACGATGTCCTTGAAGTTGACGTATCCGCAGATGGTCTGCTTGTCGCCGGGGCTGGCGCAGACAGGAAACCGCGTGTGCATCTCCGTATGGGCAGTGATCAGGCTCTCGCCCATGCTTTGCTGCAGATCAAGCGTGACCATTTCTTCCACCGCAATCATGATCTCGGAGATCTTGCGATTGGAGAGCCGGGCGGCGCCGAGGATGATCTGCTCTTCCTTACCGCCGATCAGCCGGCTCGTGCGAGCCAGAGCCACGATCGCTCGCAACTCCTGCATTTCGGCCGTTTCGGCCTTCTGGCCCTCGACACTGGGCTGCCACCGCCGTTCGCTCCAGGTGAGCATCGCCCGCACCAGGCTCTCCAGCACCCACACGGCCGGGTACAAGACCAGGGAGAGCACCCGCATCAACGGAGAGAGCTTAAGGCAAACCCATTCCTTGTTCTTCAGGGCGAAGACCTTGGGGATGAGCTCACCGGCGACGATGGTTAGCGCGGCCAGCGGTAGAACAATCAGCGTGAGGGCCAAAAGATCGGCCGTCCAGGAGGAGAGGCCAAACCGCTGTTCCAGCGTGGGCGCGAGCGATTCCTCCGCTCCGGCGCCGCCGGTGGCCGCGGCGATTGCACCCACCAGCGTGATGCCCAACTGCACCACGGCCAGACTGGCCTCCATGTTCTCCTTCATGAACACGGCGGCGCGGGCGCCCTGGCGATGTTCCTCCGCCAGCGTTTTGAGTCGACCCAAGGAGGCGCTGGCCAAGGCGATCTCGTAAGCGGCGAAGACCGCGTTGAGCAACACCATCAGCAGAATAATCAGCCCCGTGACAAGCGTCATCGAGTTCCTCAGTCAATCGCATTTCTTCGCCGGCTGCGGAGTTTATCACAAAGCGGGGCAATTTGCATTCCGCTCCCTCGCTCCCTGGTGCCCTTCCGACACCAATCGCCCAATGTTTGGTCGAATCCTTAACGCTGCCTGCGGGGTATCTTGTACGATAGGCGGAAGTGTGCCCGCACTGGGCCGGAGGTCATGGGAATGCGCAACCTTCTGTTCTTGGGGTTGATCGCCGCATGCCGAGACCAACGCCTCCGGCCTGCCGCGCACCCATTTTTACGACGAGGCCGGGCGGCTCTACCGCATCATCGATCGCAACGGCCGCTCGCGATGGTTCAATTACGATGGTCTCGGGCGTGTCGTCCGTGAGTTCTGGACCGGGGGAACCTCCAGCAATTACATCGTCTACGCCTACGATTCGGCCAGCCAATTGATCTCCGTCGACGACTACTACAGCCAGTACGCGATAGACCACGACGCCCTCGGCCGCGTTAAAAAGATCGACAACGAGTTCACGCCCGGATCGCCGCGCGTGATCCAGGAGAGCCAGTACGATGCCCGCTCCAATCGCGTGGAGCTCAAGAGCCAGATCAACGGCCGCTGGGATAACATTATCGGCTGGCAGTTCGACGGGCTGTCCCGTGTCACGCGCATCCAGCAGCGCACCGCTGGGGCAACCGGCTTGCCCGGCGTAGCGCCCAAGCAGGTGAACCTTGATTACGACATCGCCAGCCAGGTGTACGCCATCCGCCGCTACACAAAACTGGGCGACAACCTTGCCGCGCTGCAGTTTCACCTCGCGGTCAACACCAGCGTGGCCTACACATCCGCGGGGCCGGTTAGCTACATCGCTCACCGCGATCGGAATGGCGGGACTCTTGCAACCTACGAAATGAGGCACGATGCCGCCCTCCAGGTCACGCGGATCACCTCCTCGGCCGATGGCGTCAGCAATTTCGGCTACGACGCCACCAGCCAACTCGTCTCCGCCGACCACGCCACCCAAACCGACGAGTTCTACGACTTCGACGCCAACGGCAATCGAGATGACAGCCACTTGCATGGCACGGCTTATACAACTCATGCCGATAACCTGCTCGTCAGCGATGGCGTCTGGAACTACGTCTACGATTTCGAGGGAAATCGCCTCAGCGCCACCCGTGCCAACACGGACCCCTCCAACAGCCATCGCCTTGAGTATGTCTGGGACCACCGCAACCGTCTGAGTAGCGTCACGCACAAGAACAACGCCGGCACTCCGACCAAGCGGATCGATTACATCTACGATGTCTTCGATCGCAAGATCGGGCGGAAGATCAGCACCAACGGCGATGGGATATTTGAGAAGCACGAGTGGTTTTCGTATGATGGCGATCAGATCGCGTTGGCCTTCACCGATTTGGACGGCGACGGCCCGGGCGTCAGCTCTTTGACAAATCGCTATCTGAACGGCCCCGAGGTCGATCAGGTCTTCTTCGACGAGCAGCTCAACGCCAACGGCTCGTTCAAAGACCTGTTCGAACCGCTCGCCGACCACCTCGGCACCATCCGCGACATTGCCAAGCGCAACGCGAATGGCACGACTTCGATCGTCAACCACATCCGCTACGATTCCTTCGGCAACATCCTCAGCGAGAGCAACGCCGCCGTCGACCACATCTTCGGCTACACCGGCCAAATCTGGGACGCCGACGCGCTGCTCTACGACTACAACGCGCGCTGGTACGATCCCATGGTTGGGCGCTTCACCGGCGAAGACCCCATCACCTTCCTCGCCGGCGACACGAACCTCAACCGCTACGTGGGGAACAATCCGGTGAACTACACCGATCCCACGGGCTTCGCCAAATCCGGGCTGTTGGACGAGATCGCCGACGATGTCGCACTCGCTGTCACGCAAGCCGCTAAGCAGTTTGCGTCAGATATGGGGTTCCGGCCCTTGGTGAACGCCTATGATAACTATCACGCCGCTCAGGCGTCGGCGGAACGAGTGGACGCCTTGGAACAAGCCGGTCACGGCACAGCCGCTGCGATCGGCATCAATGCCCTAAACAAGCTTGGGGAGATAATCGGCGTCGGCGATGTCACGAGCGCCTACGCTGGCAAGAACCTGGCCGGTGATGACCTCACCGGTCCCGCGACGCTTTACCGCGGCGGCCTGGGCCTGATCAAAGTGGCGTCGACTGTTGTGGGCGGGCGCGCGGCAGTCAAGGCGGGTCTCAGGCCCGTTCCGCCGCGTGTGACTTCGAAGAATCCCTCCGGCACTGTCCAAGCGCAGCTCGTAAAGACTGCTGCCGAGCGTGCTAAGGAAGTTCACGAAACGATGGATGCTCGCGCTCAACGCTGCCGCACGACCGCCGTTACTGAAACGGCAGAAGGGACGCGCGTCGTAAGTTCGAGTATCAGACGGCTCACGCCTTCGCAACGAGCCGCTTTGCTTGCTGATGAAGTTGAGGGCGTGGGTAGAGGCCACGCGGAAGTCACAGGAATGGAGGCGGCGCGTAAAATGGGCCTTTCTCCAACAGGCACGGCGGCAAGTCGGCCGATTTGCCCCAAATGCGCCAGAGCGCTCCACGAACATGACGTCGTCCCGCTATCGCCCCTCAAGCAAAAGACAGGTGAGTGATGACCCAGGCCTATGACAAGAGTCTTGTTCGTAGTGCGGTGACAAACTTACCGCACCAACATCGAATCGCATTTGGCGCACTGTGTTGCGAGCGTCTGTTCGGCAGTTATTCGGCTTTTGTGCAAGATATGGACTGGGGCGATGAAGCACTGCTGCGTCGAGTAATTGACTTGATCTGGCAATTGGTTCAAGACCCGATTGTCACGGACGAAGTTGTTCGCTCGGCGATAAGTGCGTGCGAGGCCGGAGCCCCAGACGCTGATGAGTTTGACTCGCTTTACACTGGACCAGCGCAGAACGCTGTGTTTGCAATCTGCAGTACGCTCGACTACGTACTCTCGCATCAGGTGGAGCGTTTGGTGCAGACGTCATCGTTTGCAATCGACACGGTGGATTTGTTTGTGCAAGAGCTCGAAGACATGCCCACAATCTCACCGGGCCTTGAGTCGAGGATAAGTGACCATTCTTTGATGCAGAGGGAGATACTGCGTCAAATGGACGATTTACAGTTTTTGAGTGGCGATATCAGCCCATCTGAAATCCGCGTGCGTGCGCAAACGAAGGGGTCCATTGAGAACTAGCACGAAGATCGGGCGGAAGATCAGCACCAACGGCGATGGCGTATTTGAGAAGCACGAGTGGTTTTCGTATGATGGCGACCAGATCGCGTTGGCCTTCACCGATTTG
>JBGTDH010000242.1:0-3044 GCA_041748435.1 Pirellulales bacterium | reverse complement strand
GCGATGGCCGCCGGCGCTGCGCCCGCAGCCGGCAAGCGCAACACCTGCCGGTTGTAGATCTGCGCGGGCTTGCGGGTCTGCGGATCGATCACGGTAACGGCCGCCACACCGAACAGCAGGTTTCCATCCGCCCGTCGCAACTGCGGCTCGATCTTCGCCTGCAGGGAAGTCTTGGTATTCGACCGATCGAGGCGATATCCATTGAGCCACAACTCGACTTCGCTGATGCGCTCGCGGCCGTTGGGCGTGGCCGTCAACGCAACGGTATCGCCCTTTACGTCGAGCGCAATCGTCGGCGGAATGACGTGTTCGCGCGGAGTGTCTGCCTCGAGCTTCATCGTGAGCTTGTTCACGACGTCCGGCTTGTGGAACGCCTCCTGAAAATCTCGTCCGCCCAGCACCATCACCAGACTGGGCGTCTTCGATCTGACCACGCGTTCGTCCTTGGTCAGGTTAATTTGCCACGATAACCGATCGATGGCATCCACCGGCGCGTCGAAGGTGCCCTCGGGCGACCAGATGATGCAGCTCTTGTCCAACGTGGGGTACAAGGTCCACAGCGGATCGCGCGAGACGGTGGTAAGCAGAATTTGACCTTGTGCCGTGGTAACCCCCAGCTCTTTGCCGGGCACGGGGGTATTGAGGTGGGCGTTCCAGGCGTCCGAGAACGGAATATCGGGACCCGCCACGCCAATTCTGGCGATCACTTGACCCTTCTGAAAGCCGGCTTCCGCCCCGGGCGTTCCCAGCGCGGGATCGTTGTTCACCGTGGCCACTCGACGGCTGCGATCGATGGTGAACGTGACCCCCAACTCGCTTCCGGCCGTGCGCGCGGTGCGCACATCGTTGATCTTCCAGGCGCAGATCGTGCCATCGGCGGATCCCGAGAGCAGCAAGTTGCGGTCGGGGGAGAAACGCAGACAAGTGACGGAAGCCTCGTGGCCAAAGAAACTTCGCAGCACGGCTTTGTCGACATCCGCCTCCTGGGCCGTGAGGCCCAACTGCCCCTTGGCCGCAAAATCTCGCAACTTCAGGCGAGCCAGATCGCACACGATAATGCCTTCAACGTAACCCAGGGCGAGCAAGCTCTCGTCCGCATTCACGGCGTAGCACGTGGGCTTTCTGTCTGCCCAGACGGGCATGGGACCCCAGGGAGCCGTGCGCACGTTCGCCGTGAGCAACAGAAAGGTGCGCGGCGAGGCCACCGTCTTGCTGGGGGCGGTGGAATCGGGAACAGCCATATTGATATCGAAGAAGGAACGGGGCTGCGTTTCGCGCCCTATCTGCTCGGTGTGTTCCGAGAGCTTGCGTTGAACGCGATCAAACTCGAACTGAAACGTGGGCAGGTTGGTCTTGGGGGAGGGTCCCCAAGCGAAGCCAATCTTGTACGGCGTCGTGCCGCCGCCGGCGACTGCCTTGCCCGGAACGACGCCCACGCTGGCGATCGGAGCGCCCATCGTGGTGCGGGAAATATTATCCGGCACCTGTGCGAGGAGTTGACGGGTGCCGGCATCCCAGATGCGGATGGCGTACGTGGGATTCGCGCTGGCATCGAGGACCAGTCCTGCCGCGGCGATGTATTGGCAATCGCGGCAGACGTCCAAGGCCACGGTGTCGCCGAGGAACTCACCTGCCGGAAGCGCCGTGGCCTGGCCATTGCCGGACCAGGTGGCAACTTGCGTTCGCTTCGTGTCGGCATTGAAGACCGCCAGTAGATAGGGAGTCGACGCACGCGCTGCGTCCCGCGAACTTCGCGTCGGAACGAAGGAGCGAATATTTCCCAGATTGTGCGGCGCGGCGCCGCGCTGCGCAATGCCGGCCGTGGTCGCGGCTAGCCAGACTTTGTCGGCCCAGCCGATACCCGTTACTTCGCCCGCCACTGGTTGTTTCACGGGGTCTTTCAGGGTGGAGAGGTCCCACTCCTGAACTTCCCACGCCCGCGCGGCCAGAGAGAATCCCGCTAGAGCCAGGCGTTGGCCATCCGCGCGATAGGCGAGGCAGTCCACGGCCGAAAGGCCTGTGGCCAACGGCAAGGCCTGATCGCTGGCTTGTTCTGCATTCAGACCCCAGAGGAGCACGGTGCCCGCTTGCCGGTGTGCCACGGCCAACTGCGTGCCCTGGGGATGAAACGCCACGGCGCGAACGGGAATGCGTCCTTGCACGTTTTTGTCCAGCAGGAGCTGGGCGCTCTCGGGCCGATCGGGATACAGCAGGTTGACCCACGGCGCCATCGCGCCAACTCCGCCGAAGGCCAGGCGATCCCCCTGCGATGTGGTCTGCACATCCAGCCCGTAGATCACGCCGCGCACGGCACGATAGATGGGCCAATGGATGTTGGGTGCCGCCGTGAGTTGAAGTCCGCCGTTGGGTGCCCGTCCTAGGGACCAGGATCGTACAACCTTATCGTCTCCCGCGCTGTACAGGCGCAGATTGCGAGGATCGTCGTTAAAGCGAATCTGCTGGATCGTCGCCGTGGGAGCGTCCGACGCCGTGCGGAGGATCGGCTTAGCGCGAGCGATGCGCGCCACGCCCTGAGCCGGCGCCTCGGCGCTTAGTATCAGGCACAGGGGAAGGCATAGACACGCGCGGAATGCGACGTGGATCATGTTCGAGTGCTCCTGCTCGTCGGAAATCGGTTCCACCACGTCTAAATCCGGTTTACTCCGCCTGATCCCGCAAAAAAAGTCGGTCCTGGCTGTCCGGTCGCGCGTCCGAAGCCGGATTTACGGGTTGGACCCGATGCTGGCGACACGCGGCGGGACAGTGGCGTACTTTCCGCCCTTAGCGGTATAATCTCGCTACTGCCCTATGGTAGGTGGTCGGGCCGCGCGCATCAACCTTCGAGAGATGGTCAACGCCAAGCATTACCACTTCTAATTGCTTCCACGAAAGGGAACCCTCAATGTCGATCCAACATGTGCTTCGCGCCGCACGGGCAGGCACGCTGGCTCTGGCCTGCCTGGCGTTGCCGGGACTGGCCTTAGCCCAGCAAGATGCTCCACCGCCTCCCGCTCCCGCACCGCCGACCCCTGGCGTTGCGCAGC
>JBGTDH010000241.1:0-6406 GCA_041748435.1 Pirellulales bacterium | reverse complement strand
TTCTTCGTAGCGGCCCCGCAGCAGCAGCGATCGCGCCGCGGCGAGATCATCCGCATCGTCGGCCCAAGCCAGCGGGCCGAACAGCAGCGCTACTGCAACGCTGGCCCTACCGGCTTTCCACGCGTGTGATATCCGTATCATGGATCACCAACCTTCCGGCGGCATAAGTCATTCCACCCCAGCTTACCGTAGCCCAGACCCCAAAATCCGGCAAGCCGAGACTCCGGTTGCCGTTAAGAGAGGGCGCTGCCATATTTAGCCAGAGTACACCTCGCAACACGGGACTCGACTATGGCGCTCGGCCGTTCGACTTGCAGACATCCGCAAATCTCCGTGGCCTGGCTGTGCCCTCTGTTGGGTGCGTTCTTCGGCATCACCGTCGTAGCCAGCGGACAGCAACCGACGACGACGTTCAAGTTCATCGGCGTGCGGGAGTGCGAGCGCTGCCACACCATGCCCACGGCGGGCGACATTCGCACAGGCGCCACCAATTGGGTGCGATTGAACGAGTACAGCGTCTGGAGCGAACAGGACAAGCACTCGAAGGCCCATGAGCTGCTGACCGGCGATCGCGGCAAGCAGATTGGCCAAGCGCTATGGAAAAACGCCGATGTCACGGCCCGCCAGGAGTGCATCTCTTGCCATTCCAATTGGCACAAAGATCTGAACCAGCAGGCGCGCTACGATGAACGCTTTAATGAAGAGTATGAGCGCTCTCTGGGAGTGACCTGTGAATCGTGTCACGGCCCAGGCTCCGCGTACGAGAAGCCGCATCAACTCCCGTCGTGGCGGGTAAGAACCGCCGCTCAGCGACGCGACGAGTTCGGCATGGTCAACGTGCGCGATCCGCGCGAACGGGCGCGCCAATGCCTCTCCTGCCATATCGGCAACGCAGAAGAAGGGAAGTTGCTCACCCACGACATGTACGCCGCCGGGCACCCGCCGCTCCCCTCGATCGAGATCGAGACTTTCGCGCAGCATATGCCGCCTCATTGGCGCACCTTGAACGAGAAAGTGGCCGACCTGGCAAAGCTCTCGCCACCCAAGCAGCTCGCCGAGGTCGACAAGATTCGCGAATTGCTGCATCAGCCAGCCAGCGAGTTGCACGGCGTGAAATCGGTGCTGGTGGCCGGAGTAGTGAATCTGCGCGAGGCGGCGCATCTTGTGGGTCAGCAGGCGGCCGCGCAGGACCAGCGCGGTCCGGAGTTCGCCCTGTTCGATTGCGCGATGTGCCATCACGACCTCCGCACGCCAAGCTGGCGGCAAGCCCGCATGGTCGGTGGTCGATTGACACCCGGCCGCCCGCAGTTGCACCGCTGGCCCGCGGCGCTGGTGGATGTTGCGCTGATACGTGCAGCAAAGGGAGACCCCAAAGAGTTGACAGCGCTGCGTCGGCAGTTCGCCGACAAACAGTCCGGGTTGCAGACGATCTTCAATAGATCCCCCTTTGGCATTGGACGGGGCGCCGAGGTCGCAGCAGCCAGCACGGATGTGGCGCAGTGGTTGGACGGCGTGGTCGAGCGCGTCTCCGCCGCCCCCTACGACCGGGCCGCCAGCGAAGCCGTGCTCCTCGACTTGTGCCGCTCCGCAAAGCAGAGCGAGTATCTCGATTACGACTCTGCCCGCCAGTTGGCGTGGGCTATTCGCAGCGTCTGGCAGCAATTGCAGCCGCCGCCCGGAGACCGCGCAGCCGCCTCGCAGATCCTCGACGAGATCAACCAGCAATTGCGACTAGAGCTCCCTTGGGGTCAGGCCAAGAAGATTCTCGATCCCACGGAGTTGGAAGCGGCATTTACCGCCACCAGCACCTACGACCCAAAGCGATTCCAACAACAGATCGGCCGCTTGCTAGCGGCGCTCGGGATGTCGGTGAACTAACAGCCGCGGTAGAACATGTAATTGGTTGGATGGCGCGATACGATGCACTTTGAGGTCGTCGGAGAAATCACGGCAGTTGAGACTTTTGCGGTGGGAGGCGCGATACGGGAACTCCGCCGTTTGCGTAAAGCCTACGGCCCTGGTCGCTGGCGTAAACGAAAGGGCTTCGCGCAGGTACGATTCGCGGACGACTCTACAGCCACTGCTGAGTTGCACTGGTACGAGGCACACGGGATCGGACGCAAGGAAATGAAGATCAAACGGTTTTTGGATTAACAATGCCTAAGCGCAGACTTCCACGACGTTTCATGCTCTGCATTTCGAACGATGGCTACCCGGCATCGTTGGAGGTGCGAAAGGTCTACGAATCGATCCCCGACGATGCCGCGGCGGCGCGTCGTTTCGTGCGCATCGTCGATGAGTCGGGAGACGACTATCTGTACCCCGAGGTGATGTTTCTAAGCGTAGAGCTTCCCAAAGAAGCCACGCGCCTGTTCGCCCACGCGTCGTGAACGTTAGCGTCGCGGCAGCTCGGGGCCGTAGAGCAACCGGGGCAGCCGGGCGATGGGTTCGATTAACTGACCGCGGCGGATTTCGAGATACTGCGGATCGTAGGGATCGTCGCTCACGCGCCAGACCTGGCCATCGCGGTAGTACATCTTTCGCTGCTCCGCCAGATTGAGCGGACGGGCGCCCACGCGGCCGAAGACGGCAATTTGGTTGCCGCTCTCATCCACGGCGCGGTCCCGATCGAGACCTTTGCTGATGGCCAGCGCCTCCCCATCGCGCGGGATCTTGTACGTGGCCACCAGCCGCGGCGTGGGACGCGGGCTGTAGCCGTAATTGCCGGGCGTTTCGGGCGACGTGAGCTGAATCACCCGCAGGCCGTGCTTGCCATCGGCCACGTAGGCGAACTCGCTCACATACGTGATGCCCAGCTTCACGTCGTGCGCGTCGTTCATGCAGCCGTGGGCCGTGTAAATCTGATCGATCCGCGGCGCCTCGGGATTCTCGATGTCCAGAATGATCAGGCCTGCCTTGCCGGCGGCCACATACGCATACGTTCGGGCCACATAAATATTGTGAGCCTCGCCCGGCAGCGGCAGGCTGGTCACGGGCAGCGGATTGTGCAGCTCGGTGATGTCGAGCACCTTCAGCCCCTCTTCATCACAAACGAAAGCGTAGCGGAACTGCGCCTGCACGGCGACGGGCTTGTGCAAGAACTCTTTGCCCACCACGGCGGTCACGGCGGGCTGCTTGGGATCTTCCAGGCACACCACCACCAGTCCGGCATCGCAGCAGATATAGGCATACACGCCGATGATCGTGATGGCCTTGGCCCCGCACAGAATGCCGTTGGGGTTGAACGTAAGCTCGCGCTGCAAGTAGTTATTCAGCGGGTTGCCATCCAGCAACGTGCCGGCGGCGACGAGAATCAAGCCTTCGTATTTGTCCACGGCCATGATGTAGCCGTACAGAGCATGCACGGCGTCGTCCCGATTGGCGTCGGTGCGGTTGCGTGTGGGGTCGGGAGCGATGGTCGTGGGCGCGGCGACCGCCGTGCAAAACTTGGTATCGACATAGAACTGCTGCCCGACCGGTGAGACCGGCGCCGTGGTGATGCGCTCGGAGAACGCCTTGTCGTCGATGAAGGCAATATCGAAGACACGCAGGCCTCCCTTGCCGCAGGCGGCGTAGAGGTACTCGCCGCGGGCCTGCAGCGCCAGAATCTCCGGCTTGTTGAACGGCCGCAGCACGCGTTGGGCCACGTCCCGTCCCGGATGCTCGTGCGCTTCCTCGAGCTCGCGATCGCGCTCGACATGCTCGCGGTAGTTGTCGGGGAAGGCCAGCTTATGCAGCGTGCTGCCGATGACGGCCTGCGGCTCCTCGCGCTCGGTGACGATCACGCCTTCGAAGCCATGCTCGCCGGCCGCCACCCAACAGTACCGGCCGATGAAGTTCACGTAGTTGGTGCCCTGCATCAGCAACTGCGCCATGATGGCGTTGTTGTCGTTATGTTTTGAGATGTGGCAATCAGTACACATCTTGGTTTCGCTGGTGCCGGGACGGCAGTTGTATACGCCCGGCGGCAGCGAGCCTCGCGGCGGTCCACCGCGCACCGTGTGCGGAACATTCGTGCTGAAGGCGATCCCGGACATGCCGTCGGACGAAATCGTCTGCTGCTGCACGTAGATCGATTCGCGGTTGTTGTTGTAGCTACCCACGTGAACGGCACAGGACGAACGGGCCGGCCCAATGCGGTTGCCCGTCACGTCGCCATCGCGGGCCAGCATGTACACATCATCCCGCAGCGTCTGAAAGTTGTACGCGGTGTAGTTGCGGGTGACATCGCCTTCGAAGTGCAACAGCGGCAGCTTCTTGTTGGCTTTCTGCGGCAGATGGCAGCCAAAGCAGCTTGGATTCCAGGATGAGTGGCAGGCGATGCAGCTCATGTTCTTGTTGCAGTGCGCGAGGCACTCTTCCCCCTTCGCCGGCACGTCACCGAATAGAAACTCGCCCGCGGCGTCCATCCGCACGGTTTTGGCCAGCGCGGCGCGGCGGTTATAGCGCGGATGGATCGGATCGATCACATCAGCCGTCTGCACGACTTCCCAGCACAGATCCTTTTCGACCATCGAGCGTTGAATCAACCGCGGGCCTTGCCACTCGAAGCGCGGCTGACTCCACGGAGTGCGCAGCAGGGCCAGATTGTTGCCGCAGGGCTCGTGGGCAAACTTGGCTTCCGGCGCGGCAGGGCCGGTGGTGCGCAGCGTGGCGTGCTTGGAGATCGTGCCGTGACAATCGATGCATTGGATCTCGATCGCCGCCCGCACTTCGCCGTAGAGCTTGGTGTTGCCGTGTGCGTCCTGGAAGAAATGACAATCGACACAGTGCATGCCGCGCTCCAGGTGGATATCCATTAGATGCACCGGCGTGCATTCGCGGCGCTTGCCCTCGGCGCGTTCCTCGGGGGAAGGAGGCGCCATGGCGGCCATTAACTGCTCCGTCATCGTAGCAGGCACACTCCGTGTGCCGTCCGCTGTCACGCCATACGCAGGGCCCTCGGTTACGGCATACGGAGTATGCCTACTACTTTGAGGGTGCGGCACGACGTCGCCTTTGTAATCGAGCATGTTGCCTTTGCGATCCTTCTTGAAGACCGCGCGGAAGATCCAGCCGTGGCCGTGGAAGTCTGCGAACTGCGTATGCCGCGCTTGCGGATTCAATTCCCACACGCGCTCCAGAAACGCCGGATCGCTCCACAGTCCGCGGGCCGCGGCTTCGTCGGGGTTGTTCATCTGCGCCTGCGCGTACTCCTCGCTTGTGAGGTCGCGCTGCTCCTCGGGATACATCAGCTCGCCGTCGGTTTCGTTGTCCCACCACATGAAGCCCAGGTAGCTGTTCATCACATTGGTGCCCGGATGCACGTGGCACACGATGCACTGGCTGGTGGGAGGCGCCATCACAAACTTGTGATCGATCGGATGCCCCGGCTCGTCCTTGGGGATGGTGGGATCGGGCGAATGACTCGTGCCGCGATTGCCGGCCCAGGCGAACGGTCCGGAATGCACGGACGAGCGATCGTTGGCGTAGACCACGTGGCAGGCGGTGCAGCCGCTGGAGCGATAGTCGCCGGCATGGTCGTTGGTGCCCAGGAAGTTGAGCGTGGGATCGAACAGCCGCGTCTTGGTCAGAGAGACCCATACGGGATCGGTGCGGTTCTCTGTGCCCAGGCCGCGGATGCTGAGTCGCGTGCGGGGACGGCCGGATTCCTCCAGACGCTCGGGAATGCCCACCTCGGGGCGAAAGCGTCCACCGCGCTCGAAGATGCGAAGGATGTTGCCCGGCTGCGACATCTCGTACCGAGGCAGCGGGTCCAAAAACGGCACGACCCCCTTCTTGGCCATCTCGTAAGGCGTGGGGGGTGGCACCGTCTGCAAGCGCTGGGCCGCGCCGTGCATGCTGTAGCTCTCGCCGAAGCGCGTCGACTTCAGCGGATAGGAGCCGTTGTTGTACAAGGCCGCTCCCCACAGCATGCCGCCGTGCGTCATCATGCTGGTCCGCACTTGCAGCACTTCCTTGGTATGGCAGCCAATGGTGCCGCAACTGATATGGGCAATCCGCAAGTCGCCGGGGTTTACAAAGCGAATGAACTCGGGCGATTCTTGATTTAAGAGTGTGTAACTGCGCACGGGATTGCCCGAGGTGAGCCAGGCTTGAGGATGGCGGGGATGGACGTGCGCCAGATGCTTGTCGACGGTGGAAGGATCGCCGCCGTGACAATCGCAGCAGCCCAGGCGCACGGTTGGCTTGGCGTGCATGTCGCCCACGCCCTGATGGCACTGGATGCAGCCCCAACTTTTGGCCGCGGCCTCGTCATTGGTTTGTTTGGAGAGATCCAAGCCGAGCAGTTCCGGCGGCAAGGGAAACGGCTCGGGCGAGGCATGCTGCGAATCGACCGGCACGCTCGGTCCGTGCCCGCCGTGATGAAAGCCGGCCGCCGGCGTGGTGGTTCGTTCTCCAGGCC
>JBGTDH010000240.1:0-2979 GCA_041748435.1 Pirellulales bacterium | reverse complement strand
GGCCGTGCCCGCCCCGCCCCCTGCGGCGGTGTGCGATGCCGAGGCCGCGCGGGCCATCAACTACCCGCTGGCGCGCTGGTATCTGCGCCCCTTGGCGGGCCGGCTAGCAGATCTGCTCGCAGATACCGCTGTTCGCCCTTGGCACGTTACTCTTACCGGCTTTGTCTGCGCGTGCGCCGCGGCCGGCTTGCTGCTGTGGCGGCCGGCACTCGCGCCATGCTCGGCGCTGTTGGCCCTGGCGTGGTGGTTCTGCGATCGGACCGATGGCATGCTCGCGCGGCGACAAGGAACCAGCAGTCATCTCGGCGCATGGCTGGATGGCAATCTCGATGAACTGGTCGACCTGGGGCTGCACCTCGCGATGGCGCACTTGGCTGCTTCGCAAGGCAGCCGCTGGGCTTGGCCGCTCTTGGTGGCCTTCGTGTTTGGCAAATACTTGTTGATGCACAGCGTCATCGACACTCACCACGAGTCGCGTCCAGGGCGACGCGAGGCGACGAAGTATCCGAGCATTGCAAGCGTCTATCATCTCGCCGGCAATGCCGATGTGCGAGCGCACCTGATGATCTTGGCCTTGGCCACTGGCTGGATCACCGCGGAATTGGCACTGATTGCGGTTTATTACAATGTGCGCTGGCTGGCCCGTTATCCGCTGGAGATTGCACGCGCGGGGAGGGCCGGCGGATGAAGCGCATGCCCACGGTCACGGCCGCCGTTATTGTGCTGAATGAAGAGCGCATGCTCCCGGGCTTGCTGGCCAGTCTGGCCTGGGTCGATGAGATTGTGCTCGTCGACGGCGGCTCACAAGATCGGACCGTGGAGCTGGCCCGCGCCGCGGGCTGCCGCGTTGTCGAGCACCCGTTCGATAACTACGCGGCCCAGCGGAACCGGGCCCTCGATCGGGCCGGTCACGAGTGGGTGCTCTCCATTGATGCGGACGAGCGCACCACCCCGGCGATTGTGGACGAGATTCGCACGACGCTGGCCGTCTCGCGGTGCGATGCCTACCGCGTGCCCATTCGCAGCCGCATCTTCGGAAGGCGGATGCGTTTCAGTGGCACGCAGGACGATCGCCCCTTGCGACTGTTTCGCCGCACGGGAGCGCGCTGGATCGGGGATGTGCATGAAGTGCTGCAAGTCGAGGGGCGCATCGGCCGCTTGCGCTCGTGGCTGGAGCATGAGACACTGCCCGACTTGCCGGCTTTCCTAAGCAAGATGCAGCGCTACACTTCCCTGGAAGCGGGCCAGCGCGTGCGCACGGGACGCTTGCCGCGCGGCCGCGACCGGTGGCTGGCGCCTGGCGTGGAAGTGTTTCGCCGCTTGATCTGGAAGAAGGGATGCTTCGACGGCCCCCAGGGTTGGGCCTTCTGCCTGCTCAGCGGGGTTTCGCAATGGGTTCTAGCCCGTAAGCACCAGCGGCTCTGGCAGGCGGTGCGCCCATGACGTTGCCGCTGCTGCCGCTGGTTCTGGATGCGGCGCCGCCGGGTTTGCAGATGGCGTTGGATCAAGAAGGCGTGCCGACCGTCGATCGTGCGCTAGCCCCGCTGGCCGGGCAGTTTGTGATGGGCGATTCCCGCCGGGGATTGAGCGAGCCGTTGGCCGCCGGCCAAACGCTGATCGATCTGCATCCGCTGCGAGTTGCCTTCCCCAGCGATCCGTTTGCCGCGCTGACCGATGAAACCGCGGCCCGCTTCCAGTGGCGGGTCGGATCGATCAACGTGAGCGAGGAGATTGCCCGCGTCGATAAGCGTGCGTTGCGGCGTCGGCTAATGGCCGGGCTGCGGGCCCAGATACTTACGGCAGGGGGCGTGTGGATCAAGCTGGCAGCGTGGCCGTTTCCCTATCGCAGCGCGTTCAACTTCCGGCTCGATCACGACGAGTTCGACCAGGACGATTTCTCCGCCGTGCTGGAGGCGCTCTGCGGCCACGAGGCCGCCGTGAGCCACTACCTCTGCGGCTCTACGCACGAGCTGGAACGTCCGGCGCTGCGGCAGTTGCGAGGGCACGATGTCGGCTCCCACGGCTATTGGCATCACACCTATTACGAAGCGCAAGACAATCTGAAGAACATCCGCCGCGGGATCGAGGCGTTGCAAGCCGCCGGCCTGCAGCCTTCCGGTTATGTCGCCCCGCATGGACGTTTCAATCGCGGATTGTTGTGGGCTATGCAGAGCCTGGGCATCACGCATAGCTCGGAGTTCGCGCTCGGTTACGACGATCTCCCGTTCTATCCGCCGGACAGCTCCGTGCTGCAGATTCCCGTGCATCCCATCTGCTTGGGACTGCTTCTGGAGGCCTTGCGGCTAAGCCGAGGTCAGCCGCGCGAGGTGCAAGCGGCGTCCGAGACGGCGGCGGCGCACCTGGCAGAGGCGGTGGCGAACAAGTATCACGCCGGAGAGCCGGTCTTCTTGTATGGTCATCCCGATGGCCGGTTGGGCCGCTATCCGCAGGTGCTGCGGCAGACGCTCGATGCGGCGGCTGGCTACAGTGGCCTGTGGCGCACCGATCGTACCACCATTGCCCGCTGGTGGCGCCAGCGGGCGAGCGTGCGGATCGTGGTCTGCGAAGATGCGGCCGGGTTCCTCGTGCGCAGTTACGACATGCCGCGGGAGTTCCCCGTCGCCCTCGAGTTCTGGCGCGGCGAACACGTGGCGCTGATGCCCTTGGCACCGGGCGAAATGCGATTCTCGCAGGAAGCCCTGGCCTACGAGCGGCGCCGTCCCGTGGCGTTGCCACATGCCGTGCGCATCGACGGCCCGCACGATCTGAAGGCTAACTTCAAACGCTATCTCGATTGGGAGAAGGCCACGCCCGTTTCCGAGATCAGCACGGGATCATTGCGGGGCTGGCTGAAGAAGACGCTCCGGAAAGTCACGAGAGAGAGTTAACCTTTGCTCAAAGGCCAGGATCATCAATGGTTCGATCTGCTGAGAGTTCGTTTCCCGTCCGCTTTAATAACCCGCGCAGCGCGCGGCGGTT
>JBGTDH010000239.1:0-5738 GCA_041748435.1 Pirellulales bacterium | reverse complement strand
CGCGGCGGCGCGCCGGGCGGAGCGGGCAACATGCGCGGCAATCGGATAGGGCGAAGCATAGGTCGAGATGGGTTGGACCACTCAATCCTACTCGCTGTGCGCAACGGCGGATAGCGAAGCTGGATGTGGTGCATATACTGCGTGCTATCGGCAATGCACGTTCTGGTTCCGTTGCCAACAACGCTCCGGCTAGATAAACTCGCCGGTGGCGAAACCTCGGGAAATGAGGGATACCCCGTTCGCTCATCGGAATCCTGTGTTCTGTGCGGATCCCGCAACATCGGCACTACGGGTTCCTCTTCTCTGATCGCGGATATCATACGGAGCCGTGTTGGGTGTGGCCACCCGAGGAGTCGGCGATGCCGGCCGTGGATTTTCAAGCAGTTCGCGCCGCGGTATCTCTCTCGAAGGTTCTAAACCTGATCGGATTCGAACCGACCGAGCGGTCTGGGGGCCAATCGCGCGGGCCGTGTCCAATCCACGGATCGACATCCGGTAAGAGTCGCAGTTTCTCCGTGAATCTTGGCAAGAATGCCTTCCGCTGCTTCGGATGCGGAGCGGCGGGCAATCAGCTTGATCTTTGGACAGCGGTGAGTGGAACGGACATTCATGCAGCTACACTGGCCCTGTGCGAACGGCTGGGCCTTGTTGTTCCGTATCTGAACGCTCCGCAGCGTCCGAGCCTCCCACCGCGGCTGGACGAATCAGAGAAGAGGAACCCGTAGCGTCCCGTAGCGTCCTAACTTATTCGATGGTTCCTCAACGTATCTCGGAACATCAAAGTATGCCGGTGCAAAGATGAGTCATCACGAATACCTGGACAGCGATGAGTTCGCACGATCGGACACGGCTGGAGAGAATCTGTGGTATTGCAATGCCGGTAGCGAAACCAATTGACAACCTGCCGCGCCTCCTCAAACAATGAGCGCTGCTAGCTCACAGGTCCAATTGCAGGCAAACCATGGTTGACGAGAACGCATCCTTCCCTGCCCCGCCAGCGAAATCGGGGAGCAATGTCTTGATGTGGGTGCTAGGGCTTGGGGCGCTGGCCCTGGTAGTATGCTGCGGCGGGGCCAGCATCCTGGCGTGGCGGTTCGGCAGCGCGGCCAAAGATTTCATGGCCAACATGGCCACGAGCGATCCCGCTGAGATTCGCCGTCAGACCAAGGAAATGCTGAACATCGCCATCCCGGAGCAGTTCCAGCCCATGCAGGGCATGAACATGGTGGCGTTCCGGATGTTGATGTTCCAGACCGACACCGCCGCCGATGGCTCTTCCGGCATGCTGATGCTGATGGAGCTGCCCATGCAGCAGATGGGAGTCAATGCCGAAGAACAGGAGCGGGAACTGCGCAAATCGATGCAGCAGCAGCAGGCGAACCAGGGCCTCACGCAGACGAACTCGGAGACGCGGGACATCCAGATCCGCGGCGAGCCGATTGCGTTCGAATTCAGCGAAGGCACGAACTCATCCCAGGGCCAGGACAAAAAGATTCACATGGTGGGCGGAGTCGTCCGCGGCAACCGCGGCCCCGTGATGATTCAGTTCACGCTTCCCGAAGAACAATACGACGAAGCCGAGGTGATCGAAACGCTGCAGTCGATCCAATGACGAAGGGGCGGCGCGTTTTAGCTGGACTGCAAGAATTGCTCAGCCCATTGAGCGTCGGCGGGGGAGAGGGGCGGATCGGGGGCCTCCGAATAGATGTACTTGCCATAATCGACGGCGTCGTAGGCCGTGTTCAGTACGCACTGCAGATCCAGGTAGACGTCTTCATCGGGAGGCGCTAGCGGAATGGGAATCTCCGGCAATCGGTCCCGCAGCGAGACAGGCCACATGCCTACCTGCGGCCACGCATCGGCCCGAGCTACCAGTGCGAAATAATCGCAGAAGGGCAACTCCGGCGGGTGAGGCCGTTGGCCGCCGCGACGCAAATCGATCTCCACAAAGTTGACCTGCTGCGCGAAGAGTTGCATGCGCTTCCGCAGGTAATCGTCGCGATCGGCCCCGTGGGTCTTGTTGGTCGGACTCAGCAGCTCGATTGCCGTGACGACGCGCCGATTGCGCCGATCACGAATCTCCAACGACGTGTGACGTTCGACCTCCACAGCGGGCATCTCTAGCTGCACGGGAGCCGGGCGTCTACCCGCTGCCACGCCGACGCTTATTCCGCCCGAGGGCACAAGACCAAGATCCGAGCGACCAAAATAGCGGCGCTCCTCGGCGCTCAACTCGTGCAGATACAGCCGTACCCCGATCTTCACAACGTAACCCGGGCCGACGACCGCTGCCAAAGCCTCCTGAGAGCGGGTGATGAAGTTGGCGTGGAAGTCCTCCCACGTGTCGGACTGCTCAAGGTAGGGATTCATGCCGGGAAAGGGAGATGGCATCGGCGCCGCTCCAAGGGTTAACAATCAAGTACGAATTCTACCGCTTTGGGACACTCTACACATGCACGCCTTCTTCTTGCATCTGGTTGGCGTGAATCGCGGAGAGCAGGCCGGAGCGTATTTCTTGCAGTCGCTCGTCGCTGTCGATCTTGTGACCCTGCTGATCGGTCACGTAGAACACGTCGACCACTTGATCGAGATGCGTCCCGATCTTGGCGACCCACACGTTGACCCCCAGATCGAACAGCTTGTGGCTGATGGCATACAGCAAACCCAGGCGATCGGCGGCGAAGATATCGAGCACGGTGAACCGCTCCGACGTGCTGTTGTCTGCACGCACTACGGTGGGCAGCGGCTCGACATCCGGGGTTGACGTGGCCAGACCGGTGCGCCACAGGCGGCGGAACGAAGGTGTGTTTCCCTGGCAGAGAGCCGCAATCAGCTCTTCGCTCACGCTCTCCAGCCGCTCCTCGGGAGGCTCGCCCGCGTAGTCCGGATCGCACACGTAGAAGCGGTCCAGCACCAACTCGTGGGCCAGCGTGTTGATCTCGGCCGACAGAATCTGCAAACCCTTGGACGATAACGCCCCCGTGAGCTTATGGAACACGCCCGGCGTGATATCTTCGAACGTGTAGACCGCGTACTCCACCGTGCGCGTCTCCGGCAGATAACGCCCGCGGGCGATCACGTCTCCTGAACGCAGGCGGTGCAGCTCGTTGAGATCTTCGGCGATCTGCTGGGGACTCTTGGCATGCAGATAGGCTGGCGGCAGCGATTGCACCTGCTCGTCGAACCATCGCGCATCCGAACTCTTGCCCAGGCACGCGCGAATCTCGTCCCGCTTCCGCCGCCAACGCTCTTCGGGTGCGATCGGATCGCGATCGCCCGCCAGATGCTCCATCGTCCGCTCGAACAGCCCGCTGAGGACTTCGACCTTCCAGGAGTTCAGCACTCCCGGCCCCACGGCTGCCAGATCGGCCGCCGTGAGCACGAACAACATCTCCAGCACGTCGGGGCTACCCACATCGACGGCAAACCGCACCACCAATTGCTCGTCGCTGGTGTCGCGGCGGAAGGCCAGGTGGGACATCACCAGATGCTTGTGAACCAGGAACTTTAACACCTCCGTCTCGCGCACGGAGAGATGCAGTCGCCGGCCCGTCTCGGCGGCAATCCGCAGGCCGATCTCGCTGTGATCTTCCGTGAAGCCCTTGCCCAGGTCGTGAATCAACAGCGCCAAGTGCAGCAGATTCTTCTCTTTGATGCGGCGATACACGCGACCGACGGGTCCCTCATCGGCTGCGAAGCCCGTGGCCTTCTCCACGGCCAGCAGGCAATGCTCGTCCACGGTGTACTTGTGATATTCGTTGAACTGCAACAAGCAGCGGGCATGCGTGAACTCGGGAATCAGCCGCTCCAGGACGCCCAGATCGTAGAGCACGCGCAGGATCTCGCCCAAGCGGGCGTTCTGCGCCAGGATCGACAGGAAGCGCTGTGCCGCGTTGATCGAAACGCCCTCCGGCAAGTTCGGCACACCCTGCCGAATGACCTCGCAGGCTTGCCGGCTGATGCGCTTGTCGTACAGGTTGGCCAGGTCTGCCAGCCGCAGGATCTCTTCGAGGCTCTCTTGCAACTTGCTCGCGCCGCGACGCGTGGTTGCAATCTGCGTGGGCCCGACGCGAAAGTCCCGCTCCACCTGATGGCTGAACAGCATGCCCAGCGCGGCAGCCAGCTTCGAACCCGGATACGCTCCGGCCACGAACCGCGTTACAAAACGGCTCACGGCACTCGTCAGGCGGAAGTATTCCTGCATGAACTGCTCGACCGGCAGTTGCCCCTCTTTGCCGGCATAGCCGAGCAGTTTTGCCAGCCGCACTTGCTCGGCGCGATCCAGCACGTCGTAAGACTTACCGGCATGGAAGTGCATCTCGTTGCGCAGCTTGAGCAGAAAATCTGTGGCCTGCCGCAAATGCCGTTGATCCTCCTTGCTGATCGCTCCGTGCAGTAGCAGGCTATCGGGATCGGTCACGCCGTAGCGCACAAAGCCCACCCAGCGGGAAAGCTGAATGTCCCGCAGGCCGCCGCGGGAGCGTTTGAGATTGGGCTCCAGTAAGTACACCGTCTCTCCAAACTGGCCGCGCTCTTCATCGCGGGCTTTCTCGATGGCGGCCAGCAGGCTACTCTGCCGTCGCTGGGCCTGATGCCGAAAGCGCTGCGTGAAACGATCGAACAGCGGCTGGCTGCCCCCCAGGTAGCGGCTCTCGACCAGCGAGGTCAAGATTTGCGGGTCTTCCAGGGCCAGCCGGCAGGCCTCGTCGATCGTGCGCACGCTCTGGCCCAGCATCAGGCCGGCGTCGAACACGTCGCGCACCAGCCGATTGGCCAAGGGTTCCACGCGGCCCTTTGCCTGCCGGGAGTGCAGGATCATCAGGTCCACATCGGAGAACGGCGCCACATCGCGCCGCCCATACCCGGCATGGGCCACCAGCGTCAGTTGGGATGAGATTTCTTCCTCGCCCGCTTCGCCCAGGTCTGCCAGCGCCGATTGATACAGATCGAGCACCACGGCGTCGAACAAATCGGCCAGCGCATTGCAGATGTGCAGCCCCGGCGCGCCTTGCTCGTGCCGCGATCGCAGCTTCTCGCGCCCTTCGGCCAATCGCTCCCGCGCCGCCAAGACGCTCGGCCGCAATCCTGTAACAATCGACATAAGGCCTGCACTGCTGATTCCGAGAGTTGCCCAACCCACTCGCTGGCACTGGATTATACAAAGGAACGCGGAACGCCGCAGGGCGCATCGAATCGGAGAGGAGAATTCAACGCAATAGGCGCTAGAGACGCAAGCGTCGCTAACGCCAGGAACGGAGAGCCTCCTGCGGTTGCGACTCTGCGCCTTTCGCGCCTCTTGCGTTGCCTTCCTCCCTTTGTGTCAATCGTCGATTGTTGAGGGCTCCGAATCGAAGTACAGTCAACACGTTCGGACCGAGGAGCCCCGTGTGCTTATGTCTGAGCGTACTAGCCAAATACCGCACGAAGCGATCCTCACGCTGATGTTGGCGTTGGAGATTGCCGTGTTTTGCGCGGTGGGCACCAACTTCATGTCGCGCGGCAATGCGTTCGAGATCGTGCGGCTGAGCGTCGAGATCGGCCTCTTGGCGCTGGCCATGACGCCGGTAATTGTAACGGGCGGCATCGATCTCTCGGTCGGTTCTTTGATGGGCTTGGCCGCCGTGATCTTCGGCATGCTGTGGCGCGATGGGGGACTGCCGATCCCGCTGGCGGCCCTCGGCACGTTGCTCGTCGGCTCTGCCGCCGGCGGGTTGAATGCACTGCTTATCACGCGGATG
>JBGTDH010000238.1:0-4190 GCA_041748435.1 Pirellulales bacterium | reverse complement strand
CACTCGGCCGTGTCAATAAAATGCACCTGTCCCCTTTGTTCGGTCCTCACACGTCAAGATCGGTGCCTGACACCTTTATGTCTCCTGACACCTTTATGTCTCACCGATCCGTCGGCGCTTCGTTGCCTCTCGCCTATCGTGCTACTCCGGCAGCGGTTGGCCGCGGGTTTCGGGTGCGAGCCAGATGATGGCCATGCCGACGAAGTAGATCAGGCTCATGATCGAGCAGGCGGCGGGGTAGCCGCCGGGGAGATCGTAGCCCAGGATCGTTACTCCCTCTTTGAACTTGCCCATCAGGTTGGCGGTCTGCAACACGCCGACGGCGGCCAGAATGCGGCCGAAGTTGAAGCCGAAGCCCTGACCCGTGGCTCGCACGCTGGTGCGGAACAACTCGGGCAGATAGAGAGGCAGCCATCCGTAGAACGAAGCCGTGCAAGCGCCCGCCACAAAGGCGGAGAACAAGAACAGCGTGTTGAACTCGCGATTGTAGAGGAACAAAAAATAGACCGAGAAGAGCGAGAGGACGCACCACAGGCAGTATGCTTTGCGGCGGCCGAACCAGTCTCCCATCATCGCGGCCAGAATGGTGCCCACGATCGCCCCCACGGCCAGCCAGATTTGCGTGTGCTCCTTGGATTGCTGCGTGCCGCCGGTGAGCTGATCGGCATAGGAGGGTGCCCACTGCGTCGATCCCCAGGTGCCCAACAGGGCCACGCCGCTCAAGCAGGCGGCCAGCAACATTCGCCGCAACGTGGCTTGCCAGGTGTGCGCGGCGGCAATGCGCGTCGGGGAAGATTTCTCGACGCGCTGCAAGTAACGCACCAGCGGAAACGTGTATCCGATCGTCGCGATCGCCAACCCCAGGATCGAGCCGATCACGCGCACCGCAAATGTGTGAGGAAACGAGGCCGGCCCCGGCCAGGCCCAGAGATAAACGATCATGGCCGGCCCGGCCGCGCCGATCAGCACGCCCAGCAGATCGCGCGAAGCCCAGTTGCTGGTGGCGCCCGTGCCGTGCTCCTTTTTCCATTTCTCCGACTCCGGCACGAAGATGCGAATGAAGAACGTCAGCAGCGCGGGCAACGTGCCCATAATCATCATCAGCCGCCAGCCCTTGTTGGCCACCAGCGCCGTGACCCAGGCATCGGAAAGGCCCAGTCCGCGCAGTCCACTTTCGAGATCGACCAGCACGGCCGCCAGCCCCAGACCGATAAAGCCGACGAGCAGGTAGCCGACGTTGGCGGCCGCGCCGATGAGTCCGGCCATGAAGGCCCGCGATCGATTCGGCCAGACCTCCATCACCAGCGCCACGCCCAGGGACCATTCGCCTCCCATGCCCAAGGCGGCGATGAATCGCAGCACGCCGATCTGCCAGGCCTCGCCCGCCACGCCGCATAGTCCGGTGAAGATGGCATAGGTGAGCACGCTCAGGGTCATGGCCCGCACGCGTCCGATGCGATCTCCCAGCCAGCCGAAGAGCACGCCGCCGGTTGCCGCGCCGACCAGAAATCCGGCCGTCACGACGCCGAACCACAGCCCGATGATGCCCTCGCGCTCCGGCTTGGGCATGGTCTCGGGGAGTTGCAGCAGATCGATCACCGCCTGCCGTCCGACCATCGAGAAGATGCCCATCTCGGCCCCGTCGAACATCCAGCCCAAGAGTGCGGCGGCCAGCGCCATCCACGCGCCTTTGCCGATGCCGTTCTCAGAGCCATCCTGAACACTAGCCATGAAAGTCTCCACGAAGACACGCTTGCGGTAGCGGGCGAGAATGGCCGCCATTCTAAAGTGCCTTCCTCCCGCGCGTCCACCGTCACTTCCCACAATCCGAGAAGACGCGACCGATCAACTCGCTGGGGCGGTGCGATAGGAGATCTCGCCGCGACGCAACTGGCGGTACATGTCGAGTGCTTCCCGCAAGATGCGCGCAGCGTCTTGCGGGCCGAGGAAGTCGTCGATGATCACCTGCTTCTCTTCCAGAATCTTGTAATCCTGGAAGAACCGTTTGATCTGCAGCAGGGCATGCTCGGGCAACTGCTCGTGATGCGTGTACGCGCTCACGGCCGGATCGCGAATGCTCACCGCGATGACTTTATCGTCGATGCCTTTCTCGTCCCGCATGCGCATCAGGCCGATGGCCCGCGCTTCCACAATGGCCAGCGGATGCACGGGCTCCTGCCCCAGCACCAGCGCGTCCAGCGGATCACCGTCATCGCAGAAGGTGCGAGGAATGAAGCCGTAGTTGGCCGGATAATGCACGGCGCTATACAGCACGCGGTCCAGCCGCAAGAAGCCCGTCTCTTTGTCCAACTCGTACTTGTTCTTGCTCCCCTCGGGGACCTCGATCACCACGGGAAAGGATTTCTCGATGTGAGCGTCGTCGATATAGATATCGTGCCAGGCATGCATGGGACCACCTCGGGAAATCGGCGCTAGGTGATTGAGTCTATCCGACCGCCGTCAAGTTACAATTGGCCGATTGCGGGATTGCGGGCACTGCCGCGCGTTTTGGGTTTGTGTAAGATGGACGCACAATCTGGAGTGATTTTATGAGCACAGCAGAAGGGGTGACGCTAACCATCACCGCACCCGCCGACATCATGGCCGGAGTGCAGGCCGAAGCCCGTCGCATGGGACTGGAGCCGGCATCGTACCTCTTGCTGCTGCACGCGCTGCGGAACGAGCCAGGGTCCGCGCGGTTTCTCAGCGGAGTGCGCGAGGTGTTCACCCAGGATCGCGAGATTCTCACGAAACTAGCCGAATGACCGAGACGCAGCAGTCCCCAAGATTTCTGTCCATCGAGCAGGTGTTGGTTCTCCATCAGCTCGGCTTGATGGAGTTTGGCGGCTTGTCTGGCATTCGCGATCGAGCGGTTTTGGAATCGGCGGTTGGCCAGCCGCAGACCGGCATTGCCACGGGATACTTGCACAAGCGGCCGTTTGAGATGGCTGCGGCCTATGCATTCCATTTGGCGCTCAATCACCCCTTCCTGGATGGCAACAAACGTGTCGCCTGGGCGGCAATGAGAGTTTTCCTGCATCAGGAGGGCTTCCATCTGCGCGTCCCGAGCAACGAAGCGGTGGATGCCCTCGTTGGTTTAATAGAGGGCCAATGGACGAAGGCGGAGCTTGCCGCGTGGATCGAGCAGCGGTCCTTTGCTCGCTGCAAGATGGACTTGCGAGATTTCTTTTTGGATCTGAGCTACGAGGAACTTCAATCGAAGTTGGTCGCAATCGCCGACTCTTGGCGCTCGGGAGGAGCAGTGGAACTAACGGCAATCGTCAACGATGCATCGACCGCGATCCCCGCGCTTGGCCCCCTTGCGCTTGGCCATCAAGCGGACCGTGCCAGCAATGAGCAGGCCATTCACTACATTCAATTGTTCTGCGCGATTTATCGCATTGCCGAAGAGAAGGGATACGATTGGTGAATCAGCTCGCATCAGAACTCTACAGCTTTTCGACGGCTTGCTTTGGTCCAGATTGCCTAACGGCGCTTCCAATCGATGCCGGCCATGCGCGCGAGCGCCAATTCTAGCGCGTGCGTGCCGTCGCGGCCGTGGCCTTGGGCCTTGAGGGCCACATAGAGCTGATGTGCCAGCGCCAAACCCGGCATGCACAATCCCATCCGCTTGGACTCATCCAGGGCGATGCCCATGTCCTTAATAAAATGCTCGACAAAGAAGCCGGGATCGAAGTTGTTGTTGATGATCCGCGGCCCGAGGTTGGCCAGCGACCAACTTCCGGCGGCTCCCGGACCGACCGATTGCATTACCACATTCAGATCGAGACCGGCCTTGAAGCCGTAGAGCAGCGCTTCGCACACGCCAACCATATTGGAGGCGATGAGAATCTGATTGGCCATCTTGGTGTGCTGTCCCGCGCCGTGTCCGCCTTGATGGATGATGGTCTTGCCCATTGCCTCCCAGCAGGGCTTCAGCGCATCGACCACATCCTTCTCGCCGCCGATCATGATCGAGAGCCGCGCCTCGCGGGCGCCGATGTCCCCGCCGGAGACCGGCGCATCGACGCTCTGTACGCCTTTCGCTTGGGCGCGTTCGGCAATCTCGACGGCGAGCGCGGGGTCGCTCGTGGTCATATCGACGAGCACTGCGCCCGCCCGGCAGCCGGCGAGCGCCCCTTGTTCGCCCAGGATCACCTCGCGGACATCGCTGGGGTAGCCGACGATGC
>JBGTDH010000237.1:0-4733 GCA_041748435.1 Pirellulales bacterium | reverse complement strand
ATCAAAGCAAGCGACAACAGTCGGGCGAGGAGGAGATGTGGACCTTCGAGCCGCACGTGGCCGAGAAGATTTTTGGCGACATGCTGAAGGAAGCCGATGTGCCCGTGATGCTGGAGGCGCGGCTCGATTTGAACAGCGGCGTCGAGAAGAAGGATGGCCGCATCACCGCCATCCGCATGGAAAAGGGGCTGGTCGCGCGCGGCAGGATGTTCATCGATGCCACTTATGAAGGCGATCTGATGGCCAAGGCGGGGGTCTCCTACCACGTGGGGCGCGAGGCCAACAGTGTCTACGGAGAGACGCTCAACGGGGTGCAGCCGCTGTTGGACAAACATCAGTTCAAGGTGAAGGTCGATCCTTACAAAACTCCCGGCGATCCGGCCAGCGGCTTGCTGTTGGGCATTCAGGCGGCCGATCCGGGCAAGAAGGGCGAAGGCGATCGCCGTGTGCAGGCTTACAACTTTCGCATGTGCCTGACCGACGCGCCAGACAACCGCGTGGCGTTCCCCAAGCCGGCCGGCTACGATCCGGTCCGCTACGAGCTGTGCCTGCGCACCATCCTGGCCGGGCAGTGGGATGGTCTGGGTTCGCCCACACCGATGCCCAATCGCAAGACCGACACGAACAACAACGGGGCGTTCTCCAGCGACAATATCGGGATGAACTACGACTATCCCGAGGCGGACTATGCCACGCGCGAGCGGATCTTTCAGGAGCATGTGGCGTATCAGCAAGGCTGGTGCTGGTTCCTGGCCAACGATCCGCGCGTGCCCGAGAAGATTCAGGAAGGCGTGCGCAAGTGGGGCCTGTCGAAAGACGAGTTCGCCGATCATGGCCATTGGCCGCATCAGATGTATGTGCGCGAGGCGCGGCGGATGATCTCCGACCTGGTGATGACGCAGCATCATTGCCAGGGACGCGAGACCGCTGCCGATCCCGTGGGCATGGCCGCCTATACGATGGACAGCCACAACGTGCAGCGGTACGTGCATGAGGGGCGCGTCGTGAACGAGGGGGACGTGCAAGTGGGCGGGTTCCCGCCGTACCCCATCGGCTACGATTCGATCGTTCCCAAGGAGAGCCAATGCAAGAACCTGTTGGCGCCGGTGTGCATGTCGGCCTCGCACATTTCGTATGGCTCGATTCGGATGGAGCCGGTGTTCATGGTGTTGGGGCAATCGGCGGCCACGGCGGCCTGCCAGGCCCTGGATCAGAACGCCTCCGTGCAACGCGTCGAGCGGAGCAAGCTTCGTGAGCGGCTGTTGGCAGACAAGCAGGTTCTGGAGTGGACGGGCCCGCGGCCTCCCGCGCCGCTGCTGGCGAGCAAGCTGGCCGGCATCTGCGTGGACGATTCGCAGGCCGAGATCACCGGGAACTGGTCGAGCGGCAACTCGATCGCCCCGTATGTGGAGCGCGGCTACCTGCACGATGCCAATGAGGGCCAGGGTCAGAAAACGGCCCGCTTCACGCCCGAGTTGCCGCGCGCCGGCCGGTACGAAGTGCGGCTGATCTACTCGGCCAACGCCAACCGCGCCACGAACGTGCCGGTCACAATCCACTCCGCCGATGGCGAGACCACCGTGCGCGTGAATCAGCGCAAGCCCCCCAAGATCGACAAGACCTACGAACCGCTCGGGGCCTTCCGCTTTGCCGCCGGCCGCCAGGGTTTTGTCATCCTCTCCAACACCGCCACCGACGGCCACGTCATCGCCGACGCCGTGCAGTTCCTGCCGATGGAGTAGTTGATTGGGATCCGTGCGTCCCGCGGAGTTCAATCATCCACATTTCCGCAATTGAAACTGCCGGTGACGCTCTGAGCGAATGCCTTGGCAATGCTGATCACCAAGTCCGGCTGCGGAAGTCTGGCGAGGAACTCGGACGGCAATCCGGAGAATCCCAGGCTGGCGCCGGCTATCTGGCCGGCGATTGCGGCGTTGGTGTCGGTGTCGCCCCCCGCGGCGATGACTTGCTCCAACATGCTCGTGAATCCCAGGTCCCGCAATCGGCTCGCGGCGAACAGCGCGAGAGGGACGGACTCTGCAACATAGCCGGATGCACCATATCTGCCGGCAGCCGCTGCGATCGATTCGGCGGGAGGTAAATCCGCATATTCGAGGAGGCGTTCCCGCACTACCGTGTCGGGCAACTGCGCGGCGATCCAGGCCAGAGGTTGATCGCCCCTGAATGCGGCATTAGTCGCGATCACAACGGCGAGTCCCCCGCCGTAGGCCTCATCACTGTGGTGCGTAATCCGGCAGATGTCGCGAATCAGCCGCCGCGAGTCCTCGTCCTGTGGGTTCGTGCAGAATGCCAGCGGCGCCACACGCATGGCCGCGCCATTCCCAGCGGCCCGCTCGCCTTTACGACCGGCCATCGCCCAATGGGATCCAGCATCCAGATCCCGCAGCGCTTTGAGCGTGCTCGCGCCCAGTCCGGTGAGGCGTCGCGATCGATACCAGCGCAGCAGAGAAGCGGCAATGAGGGCCGGATCCGTCGAGCCGTGTTCGACGATGCTCTCACAAGTGGCCAGCGTGAGCTGGGTATCGTCGCTCAGCCGCCATGCCGCGCCGTGCAGCAGGTCCATCGGCGAAGATGACGGCGAGCCTTCCCATGCCGAACCGGCGGCATCGCCGATTGCTCCGCCTACAATGCAACCCAGGATGGAATTGTCTCGCGATCCAGTGGCTCGCAACGCATGAACGGTCATGGCTCAACTCGGATTCGACCGCAGCTCGTCGATTCGACGGCGCAACTCCGTGCCATCAATCGTGCGTTGTTGTCGCCGCTCGGCAATCAAGCGCCAGAAGTCATCGCTGCTGCCCAATTCCAACTGCTCTTCATCGAGCCCCTCAATGCCGACGATGAGCGCGACCGGTACGCCCGCGCGCGTCACGACGACGCGTTCGCGCTGCGCATCCTCCACGCAGGCATCCAATGTCGTTCCGTCAATGCTTACAGTCTTCATAAGATAGCGTCAGTAGTCTTGTGGGGTGGCTTCTCGCGCACGGCGCGAACGGTCACGCGGCGCGCCTCCTCATCGACATCGTAAAACACACGATGCTTGCCGATCCTGAGCTCCCAGGTGGGAGCCTCGTGCTGCCAAGGCGTCCTCAATCCAACCAGCAGCTTCCGATGACGCGTTTGCCGAGTCGGTTCGTGCATCAACTGCTCGTCAATGCGGTCCAGAATCCGACTCACATCAACTACTCGAATCCTCGCTAGATCGGCAGCCACGTCCTCGGCAAACTCAATCGAGTACATTATACGCGGCAAATTTGAGGGGCGTATCGCAAGACGGATCCGATCGTCAACACGACGTATTATTTCGTTGCTGTCGACAATTCTAATCGTTTTGTCTGGCGTTAGCATTCTATCCATCCGCGAGGGGACGCGGATTACAATGCACGCCGTGTGGCGTCTCGGAGGTTGGGCCGTGCTCCGTGCTCTGGATCGTGTGAGTGCTTTTCATGACCAAGCCGCTGGTCGTTGTGAATGTGGTCGGGCTGACGCACCAGATGCTGGGGCACGAGACGCCGCACATTTCGGCGCTGGCACAGTCCGGGTTTGCGCGGCCGATGGGAACGGTGCTGCCCGCGGTGACGTGCTCGGCCCAGGCCACGCTGCTCACCGGCTTGCTGCCGCGCGAGCATGGAATCGTGGGCAACGGCTGGTATTTTCGCGATCTGGCCGAGGTCTGGTTCTGGCGGCAATCGAACCGGCTCGTGCAGGGAGAGCGG
Organism: Pirellulales bacterium; assembly: GCA_041748435.1. Taxonomy (GTDB): domain Bacteria; phylum Planctomycetota; class Planctomycetia; order Pirellulales; family JBGTDH01; genus JBGTDH01. The sequence goes on along the minus strand of JBGTDH010000237.1, from coordinate 996 downwards.
CTGTACGAAGCGGCTCGCCGGCGCGACCCGGCTTACACGACGGCCAAGCTGTTCTGGTGGTACAACATGTACGCGCCGGTCGAGTGGTCCCTCACGCCGCGGCCCAGCTATCCGGCCGATGGCCGCAAACTGCCGGATAGCTACAGCCAGCCGGAAGAACTGCGGGACCAGTTGCAGGCCCGGCTGGGCGTGTTTCCGCTGTTCAAGTTCTGGGGACCGGGGGCGGAGATCGCCAGTAGCCGCTGGATAGCCGATGCCGCCGTCGAGGTGCTGCGCGAGCATCGTCCCACGCTCACGCTCGTCTATTTGCCGCACCTCGATTACAACCTGCAGCGGCTGGGGCCGCGCGATCCGCAGATCGCGCAGGACATCCGGCTCGTCGATGCCGAGGTGGGCAAGATCATTGCCGCTGCCCGCCAGCGCGACGCGGAAGTGGTCGTTCTCTCCGAGTATGCCATCACGGAAGTCGATCAGCCGGTGCATCTCAACCGCGTGCTGCGCGAGGCCGGCTATCTTCAGGTGCGTCGCGAGCCGCTCGGTTGGGAAACGCTGGACTGCGGCGGCTCGCGGGCGTTTGCCGTGGCCGATCATCAGGTGGCCCATGTGTACGTCCACCGAGAGGAAGACATCAAGCCCGTGGCCGACTTGTTGCGTCGCACGCCCGGCGTGGAGCTGGTGCTCGATCGTGCGGGTCAGGCAACGTACGGGCTGGACCACGAGCGATCCGGCGAGCTGATTGCGGTGGCCGCGCCAGGCGCGTGGTTCACGTATTACTACTGGCGGGACGATGCGCGAGCCCCGGACTATGCCCGCACGGTCGATATTCATCGCAAGCCGGGCTACGATCCGGTGGAGTTGTTCGTCGATCCCGAGATTCGGTTTCCCAAGCTGCGGATCGCCTCGCGCCTGGCTCGCAAGCTGCTGGGGTTCCGCTATTACATGGATGTCATCGGCCTGGACGCCACGATCGTCCGCGGCAGTCACGGGCGACTGCCT
>JBGTDH010000236.1:0-5417 GCA_041748435.1 Pirellulales bacterium | reverse complement strand
TGGCGCCGGCTTTGATGATGCCGTCGTGCTCGCTATCGCGCCCCACCATAAAGCCGTTCACGTCTTGCAGAAACACAATCGGCAGCCAGTCCTGATTGCAGTTCATCACAAACCGGGCTGCTTTCTCGGCACTGTCCACATACAGAACGCCGCCAAACTGGATCGGCCCCTCGGCCGGCCGCTCCTGATGATGCTGGTTGGCCACAATGCCCACCGGAAATCCGGCGATGCGGGCTGTCCCGCACACCAGCGTCTGACCGTACTCGGCCTTGTATTCATCGAAGCTGCCGGCATCGACAATCGTCTCCAGCACATGCCGCACTTCGTACTCTTTGCGCGGATTGGGGCTCACCAGGTCGTATACATCCGTGCCCGGGCGATGGGGCGGCTGAGGGGCTTCGCGGCGAAAGGGCGCGGGGGGCGCGGGATCATCGGCCCGCACGGCTGCGGCCAGACGCCGGAAACGCTCGAGGCAGGCCTCGTCGTTGGGATCGCGATAGTCGATCGTGCCGCTGATCTGGGCGTGCATTTGCGCGCCCCCCAACTCCTCGTGCGATACAACCTGCCCGATGGCGCTCTTCACCAGGGCCGGACCAGCCAGGTACAGGCCGCTCCCTTCGGTCATCAGCAGCTTATCGCACAAGACGGGCAAGTAGCCGCCCCCCGCCACGCAGTTGCCCATGATGGCGGCAATCTGCTGCAAGCCGGAGGCGGAGATCACGGCATTGTTGCGAAAGATGCGGCCGAAATCGTCCTCGTCCGGGAAGACGTCTTCCTGCAACGGCAGGAACACACCGGCGGAATCGACCAGGTACGCCAACGGCAGCCGATTCTCCATGGCCATGCGTTGGCAGCGCAGCACCTTCTTGGCGGTAGCCGGGAAGAACGCACCCGCTTTGACCGTGGCATCGTTGGCAATAATCATATGGCGCCGGCCGGCGATTAAGCCGATGCCGCAGACGACGCCGGCCGCCGGAGCGCCGCCCCAGTCCTGATACATCTGCCATCCGGTCCACAGGCCGAGCTCGAACAGCGCCGTGCCTTCGTCGATCAATCGCGCAATGCGTTCGCGTGCCGTAAGCCGCCCTTTGGCGTGCTGCCGCTTGATTGCGTCTGCGCCGCCACCCACTTCTATTTGCGCTGCTTCCTTCTGGAAACGCGCTACCAGGCTCGCCAGACTTTCGGTGGATGACGGCGCGATGGACATGAAGGCTTGCTGCAGAGACAAGGACTCTAACGCGAGCAATGTAGCACGATCCTTTTCGACTCACCACGCAAACTTGGGTTGGCGGCAACGACCTGCTAACCTTAGCTTCGCTCGATTGATGCCACGCTACCAACGGTTGGAATCACCTTGAAAATCACACACTGCACCACGGCCGTTGTGGAGGCGAATTACGATTACACCTACGTGCGCATCCACGCAGATATCGGATTGCACGGCACGGGAGAGTGTTTCTTTGCGCCGGGCCTCACGGCGGCGCTGGCGGAAATGTTCCCGCTGCTCACGGGGCGCGATCCGCGCGAGGTCGATCGGCTGGCCCGTCACCTGTGGCGCAAAGGTTCTGGGGCTGGAGCCGTTGCCGGGTATCTTTACAACGCCGTCAGCGGTATCGAGACCGCGCTTTGGGACCTGGTGGGTAAGGCGACGGGGGTGCCGGCCTACCAGTTTCTGGGAGGCAAGCTGCGCGACGACGTGCGGATCTACGCCGATTGCCATGCCGGAGACAATGCCGAGAGTTGGGATGCCATGCTGCGGCCCCGCGAGCCAGCCTGGCTGAAAGATCTACTGGCGGGCCGGCCCGCGCATGAAGTGCGTTACGATCCCGATGCCTATCGTCGTCGTGCGCGGCAGATGGCGGCGGCCGGCTTCGACGCCTTGAAATTCGATATCGATTCGCTGGTGGTCTACACGGGCGAGGAATTGCATCGGCCTCTCTACGATTGGGAGATCGCGCGGATGATCGAGTGCGTCACGGCGGCCCGCGACGGCGCGGGCAGCGGCGTCGATCTGGCCGTCGATTGCCACTGGCGGTTCGCCCCCAGCGAGGCCATTCGCATCAGCAAGGCTCTCGCGCCGCTGGGTCTGTTGTGGCTGGAAGACCCTTGCCCGCCCGAGAACTGGCGGGACATGGCCGATCTTCGCGCCTGTGGCGGTTGCCCACTGCTTACGGGCGAGAACCTCAACCGCCGGCAAGGGTTCTGGGACCTGATTGCCAATCGCTCGGTCGATCTGGTTGCACCGGACGTGCAGAAATGCGGCGGCATGTTGGAGGCCAAGCGCATCGGAGAGCTGGCGGAGCTGCAAGGCATTCGGTTCGCGCCACACAACATTGCCAGCCCCCTGGGCACAATGGCCAGCGCCCACGTCTGCGCCACGCTGCCCAACTTTGTGGCCTTGGAGTTTCACGGCGCCGATGTGCCCTTCTGGAGCGATCTTGTGACGCGGGCCGATTCTGCCGGACCGCTGATTGAACAAGGCCGCATCCACCTGACGGAAGCCCCGGGCCTCGGCTGCGAGGTCAACGAAGTGGTCGCCCGCAAGTATGCCAAGGCCGGCGAGCCGTTCTTCGAGAAGGATTGATCTACCGCGATGCGGCCGTTCGCGCCTAACCGGTCGCGTCGTGTGGGCGGGTTTCTCCGAAACCCGCTGCCGGTCTCGGAGAGACCGGCCAACATTTCAATCGCGTCGCACATGCCAAGCGGGAGTGCCGAACCAATCGTGCATCTCCTTCTCGAAGGGTGCGATCACGCCGGGCGGTTCGGGAATGTGGCCGCGGTCGCCGGTTTCCACAATCCACGTATCCAGCGCGGCGCGAAGACGCGCGAGCGCCGCGCCATGCTCGGGCGTGGAGGACATCGCCAGGTTGCGAATCTCGTGAGGATCCGATTCGATGTCGTACAACTCTTCGTCCGGGAGTCGCGTCGCCATCAACGCCACCGGCGGGCCGGTTAGCTTGCTGGCGGCGTGCAACTCTCGCAGCAACGGCAGCACCAGAAAACACTTTTCCTTGTAGCGATTGAGCGCCAGGAACGGGCGCTCCGGCATGAAGTTGCGGATGTACCGATAGCGGCTGTCCCGCACGCTGCGGATGCGCTGCATTGATTCATCGATCCGGTCCCGCGCGCCGAAGGCATACGTGCGTGGCGGATCGGCCCGCGCTCCCAGGAACACGCGGCTTTGCATCAGCGTGGGCCGCTCGATTCCCGCGATGGCCAGCGTGGTAGCCGTGAGATCAAGCAGGCTGATCACAGCGGCATTCGTCTTGCCCGCATGGAATTCGGGCGGCGTTGGAAGGTTCCCGGGCCAGCGAATGATCAGCGGGACGTGCAAGCCGCTGTCGTAGCACCAATGAATACCGCGGGCTTCCAGCCGTCCATTGTCGGCAAAGAACATCACGACCGTGTCTTCCAGCAGATCCGTGGCCCGCAGTGCATCCATTACCTGACCGACGCGGCGATCCATGCCCGAGATGGAGTTCAGGTAGCGTGCCCATTCCTGCCGGGTGACGTGGTGATCGGGGTAATAGGGCGGCGGATTGACGTTCTCCGGCGTGGCGATCTGCGGATGTTCGCGCTCCCCCACCCACTCCACGCGCTCTTTGCGGGCTGATTGCCGATCGTAGATGTCGTACTCCACCTCAGGCAGATTGATCTGCGCGAAGAAAGGCTGATGCTTCGGCAGTGCGTCCCATTCGGTCGATTGATAGATCGGGCCTTCGTTGACAAAGTTCAAGTCGAGCTTACCGGTTCCGACGACGAGCGATCCGATCGTCTTGATATTGGCGGTGAAGTAGCCGGCCTCTTGCAGGCGATGCGTGAGGGGGCGCACGCCGGGCGGAAGCCGGAAGTCGTCGTCCCGATGCGAACGCATATGATGCACGTCAATCGTGGTCTGATACATGCCCGTCATGATCGCCGACCGGCTTGTGGCACAGACCGGGCCCGTGGCGAACACGCGTGTATAGCGCAGCCCCTCCGCCGCCAGCCGATCGATGCGCGGCGTGCGAACGAGCTTCTCGCCATCGCATCCCAGATCGAGACCGATATTCTCTGCCACCAGCCACACAATATTGGGCCGCCGCTCCGCAGCAAGACAAGCCGTTCCCACAACCAGCCAGGCCAGCAGGAACAAAGTGAGTGCACGGCGATCCGATTTTGAGTACGGCATCATTACGGCTTACGGACGGACCAGGTCCAGTGGCGATCGCTCGTGGCTTGAACGCTTGTGGGAGGGATGCCGAGAGCCGTCACCAATTCGCGGATCTCGTCGAGGCTCAACGCGGCCCGCAGCGAATCGTCGAATAATTGCCGCTGATGTGCGTTTGCACCGGCAGCATAGGTTTCGACCAACCGCTGCACGGTGGCATCATCGGAGGGACGCAGCAGGTCGCGCAGGAACATCAGCCCGCCCGCCGCCAGCACGCGCCATGCCTCCTCCAGCACGCCCCGCGGCTCGGGAATGTGATGCACAATGCTGTTGGACATCACCGCGGCGAAGCGTCCGCTCGCGTAAGGCAGCCCTTTACCATCCACGCGATCCAGCATGATCTGATCTCGCAGGCTGGCCATGTCGATGTTGCCCGCGGCCAGGTCCAACATCGCCGCGGAGAGATCGATCGCCAGCACGCGCGCCTCTGCATCGCGGCGGCAGAGCTCGATCGGAATCAGCGCGGTGCCGGTGCCTAGATCGAGAATCTCGCCCATCGCGGGACCGGCCGCCAGGAAGTCGTCCACAAAGCGGCGATTGACCTCCGCGTGGTCCATCGCGTTATAGGCGCGGGCCTCCCCGGGCGTATCCATGACCTCCGGCTCGAGCACGCGAGTTAGCATGAGCTAAATGACTGCGGGCGTGGGAGCCGGAACGAGCGATTCGAGCGCTGCTTCGCGCGAGGCGAACACCGGCCAGATGCGATCCAACCGCATGCGTTTGAGGGTCTCCAGGTCCGAGGGAGCCGGATTGCAAAGCAACAGCCGGCCCTTGCTCTGCTTGACCTGTTTCCACAACACGCCCAAGAGCATCATCAAACCGGCGGAGCGGCAGCGGCGCTGGCCTTCGAAATCGAGCAGGAAAACCGCCTCCGCGGGCTCGCACACCGCCAACAGCACTTTGTCTGTCTCTTCCTCGACATCCGCGCGGGCATCGTCGTCGAAATCGGCCAGTAGCGTCAGCAACACGGTGTTGCGCTGGCAATGGAAGTCCAACAGACGAGGTTTTTGTTTCATGGAGTCAAGGCGCATCTTCCTGGCCTCACCACCGGGCATCCTCGCCGCGGCTTCCCCTGCGGTAGAATTGTTGTGCCGCGGAAGTTTCCCCGTCCCAGGCACGCTCTGTTATTAACATCCGGCAGCCCGTTGAGTCAAGAAATTTCCGACGGAGATGGAACGCAGGAACCCAGCCCAAGGGTGATCTCCCC
>JBGTDH010000235.1:0-7586 GCA_041748435.1 Pirellulales bacterium | reverse complement strand
CTCGTGATCGATATGCAGAGTCACGAGTTGAAATATGCCGCCCTCTCTCACGGCGGATTTCTGGGCATTGGTGACAAGCTGTTTGCCGTTCCCATCGCCGCCATGCAACTGAAGCACGATGGCGACAATAGCTACTTCATTGTGGATGTCGACAAGGAAACATTGAAGAACGCACCGGGTTTCAGCAAAGACGCCTGGCCCGATTTTGCGAATCCGACATGGATGGCCGGCATGGAGAAACATTATGGCCGCTATGCCACTTTGCAGGGCGCGGTCGATTCAGTCGCCCGAGGTAAATTGCAGATTACCGATCAGGACGGAAAGCAACATGCGTTCAACATCGGCCCAAACGTGCAGATCATGTCGGCCGGAGACTCCGTCGATCTGGAAGAATTACGCAAGGGACAGCAGGTTAAAGTCACGACGTCGGAGCGCGACGGCAAACGCGTGGTGACTTCCATCCAAGGTCACGCCGCGGATCGCACGGCGCGTCAACCGGAAGAACGCGCGACAACGCCAAGACGCGACTAGTTACCTCCTACGAGGATGTTTTGCCATGCACATGCGGCGACGATGGCTTCTGCCATGGTCGCCGCATGTTTGCATTTCCGGCCCCGCTGGAGATACTCAGTCCTCAGTGTCTCGCACGCCGATGAGCGTCCTGTTGAAAGTTCACCAATTAACGAAGCACTTCCCGTTGCGAAGGGGCGTCTTCTCACGCGTGCGCGGGCATGTAAAAGCCGTGGATGGTGTTTCGTTCTCGATTGACGAAGGCGAAACGCTCGGGCTAGTGGGCGAATCGGGCTGCGGAAAGACTACCACCGGCCGCACGCTGCTGAGACTGCAAGAGCCCACCGCGGGCGTGGTCCGTTTCGAGGATCGCGATGTGGCGCGGGCCAGCGGGCGAGAGCTGCGCCGCTTGCGCCGAGACATGCAGATCGTGTTTCAGGATCCTTACGGCTCGCTCAATCCGCGGATGACGGTGCGAAGCATCATCGAGGAAGGCTTGATCATTCACGGGCTAGGCAATCGCAAAGAGCGGCTGTCCCGCGTGTGCGAAGTGCTCGAGCGCGTGGGGTTGGAGACGAGTTACCTGCATCGCTACCCGCATGAGTTCTCGGGAGGCCAGCGGCAGCGATTGGGCATCGCGCGCGCACTCGCCTTGCGGCCGCGGTTCCTGGTGCTGGACGAACCCATCTCGGCGCTGGATGTTTCGATTCAGTCTCAAATTGTGAACTTGCTGACGGAGCTTAAGTCGCAATTCAAGCTGACGTACTTGTTTATCTCGCACGACTTATCGGTCGTGGAGTACATCTCCGACCGGGTGGCGGTGATGTATTTGGGGCAAATTGTCGAAACGGCCAAGAGCGAGGAACTGTACAACAACCCGCTGCATCCTTACACGCAGGCGCTGCTGACTTCGATTCCGACGCTGACGCCCAGAAAGAAGTCCGAGCGAATGATCCTAGCGGGCGATGTGCCCAGCCCCTTGAATCCACCCACGGGATGCCGCTTTCACCCCCGTTGTCCCTTGGCGATGGAGGTCTGCCGCACGCAGACTCCGCGAGAGTTGAACATCGACGGGCACGTGGTGCTCTGCCACGCCGTCGAGCAGGGATTGGCGGCTCCCTCCGCCTGAGCACTGCGCCCCCGCTGAGCGCATGCAGCTGCTACACTCGAAGTGTGGCGAGTTCGGAGCGCACGCCTTCGAGTTGGCCGCCGGAGCCCAGGGAGCGGTTCTTCTTGATGATATAGTCGGCGTAGGCCGCCATGAACGGCTTGCCGGGAGTGCGCGGATCGAACTCCTCGGGCTTATCGCGGAATGTCTCGCGGTACACGGCACACCACACGAGCCGGCCATCGGTGTCGATATTCACCTTGGTTACGCCCAGGCGGGCCGCCGGCAGATAGTCTTTTTCCGGCACGCCGCTGGTGTTGGGCATCTTGCCGCCAGAGTTGTTGATCCGATCGACCCATTCCTTGGGCACGCTGGACGACCCATGCATGACGAGCGGGAAGCCGGGGAGCTTCTTCTGGATGGACTTGATGCGATCGAAGTGCAGCCCCTGCGAGCCGGTGAACTTGTACGCCCCGTGGGAGGTGCCGATGGCCACCGCCAGGCTGTCGCAACCGCTGCGCTCGACGAATTCCACCGCCTGATCGGGATCGGTCAGACAGGCATGCTCGGCGGAGACTTGAATGTCTTCTTCCACGCCCCCAAGCATGCCTAGTTCCGCCTCGACCGAGAGGCCCCGCAGATGGGCCCGATCGACCACGCGGCGCGTAATCTCGATGTTCTTGTCAAACGATTCGTGGGAGGCATCGATCATGACCGACGAGTAGAAGCCGCTCTCGATGCATTCGTAGCAGACTTCTTCCGTGCCGTGATCCAAATGCACGGCAAAGATAGCCTCGGGAAACACATCCTCGGCGGAGCGGATCATGGCTTCCATGAATCGCTTATCGGAGTAGGCCCGCGCCCCGCGGGAGATCTGAATGATGAAGGGAGCGCTGGACTTGCTGTCGGCCGGCTCTTCGTTGGATTTGCGTTTGCCCAGGTTGCCGCGGAACAGCCCGATGATCTGCTCGAGGTTATTGATATTATACGCCCCGACGGCATAGTTGCCGTAAGCGTGACTAAAGAGTTCCTTGGTGGTAACGATCATACAACCTCGTGGCGGCCCCGGCGGCCGAGAAAGAGTAGTGCCTGCTTGCGTTTCCGACGATCCGTCGGATGGCACGATTCTATTCGCTGGCCGCGGGAATGCCTAGCCATGCACGAGCGTTGTCAACTTACGCTTGCCGGGCCTTATTCCGCTTGCGTGTCCGAGCCCCCTTCTTGGCCGATTCGGATCGTGCCTTGGCGGGGCGCGCCGCCGCTGCCGCCCCGCCGATACGACCGCCTTTCTTAAACGGCGCCTTGTTGGTCTTCTTACCATGCCCCGACCCGCCCGGTTTCTTTCCGCCGCCGCTGGCCTTGTTCACGGTGGCCCAGGCGCGGCTTTCGGCCTCGTCTTCCGAAACGCCTCGTTCCTTATAGCCCTCTTCAATATGCTCGGCTTGACGCTTCTGTTTGTCGGTGTACTTGCTTTTGTCGCCGCGGGGCATGATGGAAACTCCTGGCTGGTGGGGTGAATGGCTCTCTAATCAGGCATTCAACTTTTGTGCCGGAGAAAGCCGAAGTACGGGCCCCCGGGCATAGCAAATGCACATTTCAAGCGGGTGTCACCAGAAATCACCCCGCGGCCGCAGGAGCCACCCATGAACCTCACCAATACGAAACGCCCCTTGCGAGTCGGCGTGTTCGACGATCTGCCGACGGCGCGAAACGCGGTCCTGGAACTCCTGGCAGAGGGCTTTTCACCTCGCCATGTTTCCGTCGTCTCCAGCGACGAGTCTGTAATGAAAAGCTTTCCCATGTTGATGCGGGAAGAGCCGGCCGGCACAAATACCACCGGCGCGGCCGTCGCGGGCGGTTCGGTTGGCTTGGCCATCGGGGCAGCAGTGGGCGCCGGCTTGGTCGCGGCAACGGGTGGCTTGCCGCTGCTGATTCTGGGCGGCCTGACTGCGGGCGCCGGCGGTGTGGTGGGGAGCCTGATGGGCGCCATGATGACGCGTGGAGTGGAACGAGAGGCGGCCGATTTTTACGATCAAGCGGTGGTCGAGGGCCGCATTCTCGTTGTGGCGGAAGACGTGGAGGATGATGCCGGACCACCTCTGGCCCGGGCAGAACGCATTCTGGCCAACAACGGGGCGCAACCACTGCCGCTGGCCGAAGGCTAAAGCGTGAAGCAATCCGATATGCGTTCGGGACAATCACTCTGGTTGTCCGATGATCGGCCCCCCGTCGCCTGCGCCCCCTTACAAGGAGACGTGCGCTGCGAGGCCGTTGTCGTCGGCGCCGGCATTACAGGGGCTCTCGTCTCCCTGGCCCTGACGCAGTCAGGCATGCAGACCGTCATCGTCGACAAAGGAACCGTCGGGGCCGGCAGCACGGCCGCCAGCACGGGACTCTTGCAGTACGAACTCGATGTCCCCCTCATCGACTTGATTCACAAGCGCGGCGAACACGATGCGGTGCATGCCTACCGCCGCGGCCTGCTTGCCATCGACGATTTGGAGCAGGAAATTGACGCCTCCGAAATGCCTTGCGATTTCTCTCGCTGTGACACCTTGTATCTGGCCAGCCAGGAAGCGGACATCGCCGACCTGAAACGCGAATACGATTGCCGGCGGCACTTCGGCTTCGATGTCCGGTTTCTCGATCGCCACGCCCTGGCTGATTACTGCGGCCTGCAGGCGCCGGCTGCTTTGCGCTCCTCAGGGGATGGCCAGGTGAATCCGTATCGATTAACCCAATCGCTGCTGCGCCAGGGCGTGGCCAACGGATTGCAGGCCCATAGCGACACGCAGGTGATGGCAGCCCGTGAGGAACACGATGGCGTCACCCTCGATACTGCGGGCGGCAGAGTGCAGGCCCGCCACGCGGTCTTTTGCACGGGTTACTGGGCACAATCCTTTTTGCCGGAGGGCACAAGCAGGCTGCACTCCACCTTCGCTGTGGCCAGCCAGCCCATGCCCTCCTTGCGTTCCTGGCCGGAGCATACGCTGCTCTGGGAAACGGCGCGGCCGTATTTCTATGCTCGACAAACGGACGACGGACGGATCATCATCGGTGGAGAAGACACGCGGTTCGCAGGCGATCATTTCGACGAAGAGCTGTTGTCGCAAAAGGCGGCCGCGCTCCTCCGTAGATTTCGAGTCCTCTTTCCCGAGTTAAGCTACGAAGCCTCCCATGTCTGGGGTGGAGCATTCGGCGAATCGGCCGACGGGCTCCCCTTTATCGGTTTGCCGCCCGGACGCCAACGCACTTATCTGGCCCTCGGATACGGCGGGAACGGCATCACGTTCAGCGCGATCGCGGCCCGGTTAATTGTCGACCTCATCCTTGGACGTCCCACCGCAGACGCTGCCGTCTTTCGCTTTGGACGGTAAGCGTCCAGTACTGAGTGCTGATTTACCTGATTAGAGTTGACGCACAAAAGCTACGAGATCGTGCTTCTCGTCGTCGGTTAGCCGTAACTCCAGGACGAGGTTGAAGAACTCCACCGTGTCGTCGAGCGTCAAGCAGCGGCCATCGTGCAAGTACGGCGGGCTGTCTTTGATGCCGCGGAGCGTAAAGGTTTTGATCGGACCATCGGGAGCGTCGTGCGTGAAGCGCTCCGTGCGCAGATCGTGCAGTTGATGATCGAGGTAGAACGGCGCGGGATGGCATTTGGCACATTGGGCTTTGCCAAAGAACAGCTTCTCGCCTCGGATCTCGCTCTCGCTGGCCTTGTCGGCGATCAGCTTGCCGTCGTAATCCAACTTGGGCGCCGGCGGAAAATCGAGCATGTTCTGAAACTGCGCCATATGACTGACCGCCACGCGGTCCAGAACCATGAAGCCTTTCTTCATGGCGTGGATCGGATCGCCGTTGAAGTAGGCCGAACGCTGCTCGAACTCGGTGAAATCTTCCACCGATCGGAGGCTGCGCTTCGAGCCGTGGATCTGTTGGTGCGCCACGCCGCGCAAGCTCGTGGTGTCCAGCCGGAACCTGCGGTGCTGCGGGCGAATATCGGGACTCAAGTGGAACTGGCCGGTGGTGTGCCCGTTGACATGGCAATCGAAGCATGTCACTCCCAGGCTGGCTTCTCGCGTCTTGCGATCGTCGGTGGGATTGAATTCTTCCTGAGGAAACGGTGTAAGCAGCAACCGCAAGCCATCCAATTGCACAGGAGTCAGCAAGTCTTTGAACAGGCGGTAATAGTTGTTGATCGAGATGACCTCGCCGCGCGAAACATCGCCTAGCTCCGGACGCGTCTGCAAGAAGATCGCCGGCGGGAACTCGGGAAGGAAGGCATCCGGCAGATCGAAGTCGACATCGAACCGCTCCAATCGAGGGAACATTTCGATCTGCATCTTCGGAAACACTTGCCCGCCTGCGGCGTGCTTAGGATGCGGCAGCGCAGGATAGGGAAACAGCTTCTGCTCGCGCACATCCGCGGGTGACATGTCTGCGAGCCGCGCCCAACTGGCACCCTGCGATAACCGCGCGGTCGGGCCAACGGGCAACGGCTTGCCGCGTGTCATCGTGGCTTGCCGATCAACGCGCGGCTCCAGATCGTAACGGGCCTGAAGGAGCTTCCGCTGGTCTGCCATCACCTGCGGCTTGTCTTTAATATCCTGATCGCGAATCTCTTCCGCGGTCTGCTTCGGGCGCGCGGCGTTGAGCGGATCGCGATAGAAATCGAAGCCGTCGATGCGCCCTTTGCCTGGCTGATCGGCCAGCGCCGGGGAGGAATTGAGTGCGGCTTCCGGCTTGAGACGTTCCGTCGAGTCCGCCTTCCCTGGCCGTTGCTCCGGCCTCACCGCCTTCGCAGGCTGCGGGTTTTGAGCCGCCTGGATGGCATCCGGCGGGGCAGCATGAACCAAAGTTGTGATGACAAGGCTGCCCAGCGAAAAGGCGACAAGATTCCTCATGGCATTTCTCTCGGATACGAGTAGAGAGCAAAACGACGCGAAGACGCTCGGCGTTCGTGTAGGCCAAACCGCGGCAATTGCCGCGTTTCTGGCATCGCTAAGCGTCTTCGCGTGACGAAAAGATCAGACGGGCGACGCCATTACTCGGCTTGCGCGTTGATCTCGGATTCGGCCAACTCCGTGAGCTTCACGTCCGTGGCTTTTTCTTCTCCCAGCGTATCTTCCAGGAGCGTCACGGCATCGTCGTGACCTAACTGCCGCGCCCAGACGACAAGGGTCCCATAGGTAGCGATCTCGTAGTGTTCGACCTTCTGCGCCGCGGCGATCAACGCGGCGTCCAGCACGGCGGGCTCGGCATCCTCTTCCAATAAACCGGCGCCCTCCTTGATCAGCCCCTCCATCGCCTCGCACTTCGGTCCGCGGCTGCCGACCTCCAGAGAGGCAAAGATTTCTTCCAGCCGCTCTATCTGGCCCCGCGTTTCCTCGAGGTGCTCCTCGAAGCCGGCGCGCAGGGCGTCAGAAGTCGCGGCTTTTGCCATCTTGGGCAAGGCCCGCACCAATTGCTTCTCGGCGCTGTAGATATCTTTCAGTTCGTGGACAAACAAGTCCTGCAATGATGACAACGACATTCTTGATTCTCCTTGAGTTCGGTGTGGCGTCAGGATGTGCATTCGATGTGCCAAAAAAAGGCCCCCGCGTCCTGCGGAGGTTTTTGGGACAGAATTCCTGCTTACTTGTCGGACGTCTCACGGCGAGCCGTGCGGATCGAGTCGCTATGCAACTGCTTGGCTAGATCTTTGGCTTCCTTCAGATGGCTCTCTACCGTCTGAATGCCTTCGTCCAGCGCCGACGCAAATTCCGGCGAGGCGTGGTTCTTGAAAACCCTCAGCGTGTCGAGGCAATGCATGTGGTGAACAATCTGCATTCCTACGAAGCACATGTCGAACTCCTCGCCCTTCTTGGAATCCAACTCTTTCCGCGTCGATTGCAGGCATTGCTCGCCAATCTCCCGCTTCAGAGCGAGAAAGTCGACGGCGCCGCCGCGGGCCTGGTTGCCCCCGCGA
>JBGTDH010000234.1:0-7212 GCA_041748435.1 Pirellulales bacterium | reverse complement strand
CGTGTGCTTTAAGTGTCACGGACCGGATGCCCAGACGCGGCAGGCGGAGCTGCGGTTCGATGTCGAGGCGGCGGCCAAGGCGGATCGCCAGGGACATCCGGCGATTGTGCCGGGACGACCGGAAGCCAGCGAACTGGTGCGGCGAATCACCTCCTCCGATCCCGGCGAGCGGATGCCGCCAGCCAATTCGGGATTGAAGCTCTCTTCAAAGCAGATCGACGTGCTGCGGCGCTGGATCGCACAGGGGGCCAATTGGCAGCCGCATTGGTCGTTCCTGCCTCCCACACGGGCGGCGCTGCCGGAAGTGCGGGACACCACCTGGGCGGCAAGCGCAATCGATCGGTTTGTACTCGCGCGGTTGGGACGGGAGGGACTTCAACCCTCGCCCGCGGCCGATTCGGCGACGCTGCTGCGCCGATTGACGTTGGATCTCACTGGGTTGCCGCCCACGCCCGACGAGGTGGCTGAGTTTGTCAGGGAATCGCATGGGTCGTATGAGTCTTATACGACCTATGCAAACGTCGTCGATCGGTTGCTGGCGTCGCCCCGGTTTGGAGAACGCATGGCGGCCCGTTGGCTGGACGCGGCCCGTTACGCTGACACCAACGGCTATCAGAGCGATGGCGTGCGACACATGTGGCGTTGGCGGGATTGGGTCATTGAGGCTTACAACGCCAACGTGCCGTTCGATCGTTTCACCATCGAGCAACTGGCGGGCGATCTCCTGCCGCAGCCCACGCTAATGCAGCGCATCGCCACGGGCTTCAACCGCAACCATCGTGGCAACGCAGAAGGCGGGATCATTCCCGAGGAATACGCGGTGGAGTACGTGGTCGATCGCGTGGAGACCACCAGCACGGTGTGGCTCGGCCTGACGATGGGTTGCGCACGCTGCCACGATCATAAGTACGATCCGCTGGCGCAGCGCGAGTTCTATCAGATGTACGCCTATTTCAACAACGTGCCGGAGCGCGGCAAGGCGATCAAGTTTGGCAACTCGCCGCCCATGATGCCGGCGCCAACGAGTGCAGACCAAGAGCGATTAGCGACGCTGGACGAGCGGCTCGCGCGAGCGGAGCGGCAATTTGCAGCGCTCGACAGCCAAGTGCTGACGGCTCAAACCCAATGGGAGCAGAGCTTCGACCCGTCGCATGCCGATGTGCAGTGGTTTCCCGATCGTGGCCTCGTGGCGCACATGCCGCTGACGCCCGGGACGGACGATACGGCCACCCCTCGATTTCTCGATGGGGAACCTGCCTTTGCACCCGGCGTGATCGGCGAGGCGGCGAAGTTTGACGGCCGCCGCTTTATCGATGCCGGCAACGTGGGAGACTTCACCTTCTACGATAAGTTCAGCCTCTCCGCCTGGATCAAGCCGGACGGTAAACAGGGCGGGACCATCGTCTCCCGCATGACCGACGAGGAGCAGGCCGACGGATACTATCTGGTCCTGGCAGACGGCCGGGTGCAGGTCAATCTCGTTAAGCGCTGGCTGGACGATTCGGTGCGCGTGGAGACGGAAGAGACGCTTGCGCCCGACCAGTGGCAGCATGTGCTGGCGGTCTACGATGGCTCGCGCTTGGCGACGGGCATCCAGGTCTATCTCAACGGCCGGCGGGCGAAGCTGCGTGTGAACTTGGACGACTTGAATCAGTCGTTCGCGACCAAAGAGCCGCTGCGCATCGGCGGTGGCAACGGGCCCCAAGGAAGATTTCATGGCCTGATCGACGACGTGCGAATCTACAACCGCGTGCTGAAGCTCGAGGAGGCGGCGCTGTTGGCCACGCCAGCGAGCATCTCGGAGATCGTCGCCCGGCCCGCGGCGGAGCGCACCCGCGAACAGCAGCACAAGCTGCGGGCGCACTTCCTTCAGGAGGCTGCCCCGGCGGCGATCCGCGATGCATCGCGAGGGCTGGCCAGTTTGCGAGACGATCGCGAGTCGCTGATCGAGGGCTTCCCGACGGTCATGGTGATGCAAGATTCGCCGGAGCCGCGGCCGGCCTACGTGCTGCTTCGCGGTCAGTACGATAAGCCAGGCGATCGCGTCTTTCCCGCCGTTCCCGCAAGCCTTTCAGGCCCCGATGCACCGCCGACGGACGATCGCCTGGCCCTAGCCCGTTGGCTGGTCGATCCGCAGAATCCGCTCACGGGGCGGGTGGCCGTGAATCGTCTGTGGCAGATGTTGTTCGGCGCGGGACTGGTGCGCACGGTCGACGATTTTGGCTCCCAGGGAGAGCCCCCCTCTCATCCGGAGCTGCTCGATTGGCTGGCCACCGAATACATGCGTCTGGGCTGGGACACGAAAGCGCTCGTCAAGCAGATCGTGATGAGCGCGACGTATCGGCAATCTTCCCGCGCCACGCCGCAATTGATGGCGCGCGATCCCGATAATCGCCTGCTGGCCCGCGGCCCGCGCGTGCGGTTGTCTGCGGAGGCCATTCGCGATCAGGCGTTGTTCGCCAGCGGGATGCTGGTCGAGCAACTCGGCGGCCCCTCGGTGAAGCCTTATCAACCCCCCGGCTTATGGAAGGAGCTCACCGGCGGCGACGATTACGAGCCGGACACGGGCGAAAGCCTCTATCGCCGCAGCTTGTACACCTTCTGGAAGCGCACCATCGCCCCGCCGATGATGGCCACCTTCGATGCCGCCGGCCGCGAGACGTGCGTGGTGCGGGAGACGCGCACCAATACGCCGCTGCAAGCCTTGGCCTTGCTCAACGAGCGGACATTCGTCGAGGCGTCACGGCAACTAGCACAGCGAATGATGCAGGACGGCGCCAGCGCTGCAGATCGTCTTACCCACGGCTTCCGCCTGGTGCTGGCGCGCGAACCCAAGCCGCACGAGCTCGCGATTCTTAGGAGCGGTTTGAACTCGCATCTCGAACGATTCGCCGATCCCGCGGGAATAGAATCCTCCGAGCTCTCGGCCTACACCGCCATCGCCAGCACGATCTTAAATCTGGACGAATCGATCACCAGGGAGTAGATTCCAAGAGTGAACGCACCTTAGAGAAACGGAGATCTCTTATGCCGCTGCAGCCGTTCCAAAACTTTCGGCCGGATCTCGCCTTTGAAGAGTGCCGCTTTTTGTCGTTCGAAGGCGAAGACGACGGCAATTCCATCCCCGCCGGCCAATTCGCATTCATGGAGTGGTATTGCGACGAGCCCGATTGTGATTGCCGGCGGATGCTGCTCACCGTGATGCAGCCCGACAATCCCGAACCACTGGCCACAATCAGCTACGGCTTCGATCGCTCGTCGGAGATGGCCGGACCCTTTCTGGACCCGTTTTTGCCGCAGAGCGATTATGCCGAGGAGATGCTCGAGTTCGCCCGCGACGTGTTGCTTACCGATCCGAACTACGTGGCCCGTTGCCAACGGCACTATCAGATGGTCAAAGAATGCGTCGGCGGCGGGCGGGTTAAAACCCTTACCAAGTCGCTCACGCGCGAGGAGGCGCAAGCCCGAATTGGCGTGCTCAAGGCCCAGCGCAAGCAGCGCCGCGCGGAGGAAAAGCGCGCATCGGGCAGAAAACGGCCTCGGTAGGTCCCGAGCGATGCGATTCGCTCAGGGCGTGGCGACCGGTGAGCGCGAGGCGCCCTCGGCGGCTTCAAGTTCACGCTTCAGGGGGCGATAGGCGTATTCGTTGAGCAAGGCGATGGTGGCTCGGTCGCTGGGGCTGCGGGCGACGGCTGCCAACGCGTTGAGTGCGCCGTAGATAGCCTCCACGGCGGTTTCCAATTCAGTGAGCGCGGCTTCCGGGTCGGGCTTGGCTCGCGCGATGCCGGCCTTGCGCACGGCGTGCAGGCAGTTCATGTACGAGAAAGCGAATTCGCTCCGCCGCGCGTGATAGAGCGTAAAGCTGCGGCTCCCCTCCCGCGCACGGGTGTTGGCCCGATACATCTCGTTCATGGCGTTGAGGTAGGCGTCCCGCGCTTCCAACCACCAGGCCGGGACAGGCTCGTTGCGCAGGTGGGTCAACAGCATGGTGGAGGAGGGCGTTCCCAAATCGGAATCGTGCTGCTGCACGAGCGATGTCGCTTGTTCCACGTATTGAAACGCCTTCCAGACTCGCGTGGAAACTTCCTCGCCGCAAACCGGGGTGACGAGATCGTGGCAGGTTTGTTCCAGGGTGAGCTTCCCGCCGAATGCCGCCCGGCTTAGATGGTTGGCCGCCAAATCGAGATCGCCGACCTGCGCAATGGGAACGGACAACTCCCCGGAGATCGTCGAGCTCGCCATTGGGAGGATGCTCAACTTCACCGGCCTCCCCGAATGTTGCAAGATTTTCAGGCTCAGCTCGCGTGCCGCCTTGGATGCTTCCTGAGGCGATGGCACGGCACTCTCAAACAGCTTTGCGCCCCGAAACGCGGCACGCCCCGCCGTATCGCCCTCCACGCGAATGGCCGGAAGAGGCGGATGGCTCGCCGCCATTGTCAGGCGATTGAATTTCAATTTTGTCAGTTGACGCATCAACTGCCGCTGCTCCTCGAGTCCCCACGAGGCAGTGCCCAAGGGCGAGCCGGCGTGCAGATCCCAGGCACGCGCGTCGTATCCGGGGCGCGGTTCGAACACGGCCTCGTGGCCCGCCAAAGTAAACGGCGGCGGGATCACGGGAAACAGATCGCCGAACAGAAAATAGCGGATGCCCCAGTGCTGGCCGAGCTCGTACACCACCCATAACGTGGCTAGCGGCGTGCCGCCTCCCAGGGCCAAGGCCTGCCGTTTGCCGATCGTGACGCTTTGCAACACATGGCCTTGCTCGGAAAGCGCGGGCCACGCGTTAACGTGCGAGCGTATCGCGGCGTTGGTGTTCGGGCTGCCCAGCAGAATCACATGCGGTACAACGGGCGAGACGGTTGAGGCGATGTTTGCATCAGCCTGAAACAGCCGCTCGAGTTGGGACTTGAACTCCTCCGCGGCGAAGCGCTCCAGCGGCGGTGCGTCGGCTCCGATCACAATCTCGACGCGCGGCCCGGCGGCCAGCGCGCTGCTGCACAAACAGACCGCAAGAACGCAGATCGAAGCAAACGCAAAAGCTTTGGTTATCATTCGGAAACGTGAAGTCGCGAAACCGCCAGCGGAGATTTCCCGCACTTAAAAGTTCAGAGTCTCTCCGCCTTTGCTTGTGCTAAGCGCCCGCCACACGCTGATGCTGATGTTCTGTTGCACGAATCGCACGCTGCCATCGCACAGCGCGGCGTTAACGCCGCCAGGATGGCGGCTGCGAGCCGCCTGGATGTTCCACAGTCCACCGTTAGCCGTGCAAGGGAGATTTTCTCGCGGGCGAGTTGTGCAGTTTTGCGTCAGAATGTCGGGCGAAGTGCTGTTGGGAGGAAACACGCTGGTGAATTGCGCTCCGGGCGCCCACCAGGAGAAACCCCGCAGGTCGGTCAGTTTTCCCTGGCAGGTTTCGGACACCATGAGCGTGTTGCTCGTGCCGTCGAGAATATCGGCGAAGCTGGCGACAAACTCCTCCGCCCAGCCGAAGGGCGCGCCGCCAAACCGGAGGCTCACCGGCGTGGTGATATCGACACTGTAGTTATTGGTGTTGCCGTAGTTGACCACATAGTTGTGCGAAGTGATGGGATACCTTTGGCCGGCGACCGTGGCCGCGATGGCCCCGAAATTCACTTCGTCGCTGGGGCAGGTGAGGTTGTTGATGCGGCGGCTGGTGACGTTCTGCACATTGGGGCTGGCGCCGTAACGTGGCCCGGTGAGATCGCTTCCGTTGAGGTTCACGTAGCCATCGAACAGGGCATCCTGCTCCAGGTACTGCAACAGCACCGTCTGCCACGTGCCCCAGCAACAGCCGCGACGCGTGGTGATGGGGTCGGCCTTGTTCCCTTTGCCTTCGCCAAAGGGGAGCTTGCCGCGGGCACTGTGATGATTGTGCATCGCCAACCCCACCTGCTTGAGGTTGTTCGTGCATTGCGTGCGGCGGGCCGCCTCGCGCGCGGCCTGCACGGCCGGCAGCAGCAGCGCAATCAAGATGCCGATAATGGCAATCACCACCAGCAACTCCACCAGCGTAAAACCGAGTTGAGCACGCTTCATAGGGCACCTTCGCGGGAACGGGCCTGGGCAAATCTTGGGTTGGAAATCACTCCAGCTTGAAATCGAAGTGGTTGCGGCCGGATTTCACCTCGGCGGTGAGTTCCGTCTTGGTGTTGTACCTGGTGGGAATGCGCTCTTTGAACTGCACATTGCCTGGGTCGCCGGGAATATCGGCGTTCTGGACCTTCGCCCCACTTTGATCGTAGGAGAAGACTTTTACCTGGTAGGAACCCGGCACCAGGCCGTTGGCCTGCGGAATGTCGAACGCGCCCTGTTCGATCGTGGCGCCCGCCTCGGTCGTGCCGGAGACGGCGGGGACAAATAGAAGGTGCCCCTGATCCAGCGGCTGTCCCTGAAACAGGACCGTGCCCGAGACCGGTTGTTGACCGTTGGGATCCCCGCCGCAACCGCCGGCCAGCAGACTGGCTAGCATTGCCCGAGAAATGAACCAGCGAGCGAGCATAAGACTGCCCCGCAACGAAGACGGATTGATCGGCTGGGGGGCATTCTCACCCCATTCCGGAAAGATGTCAACAAATTGGATCTGATCTTGTATTCGTTGGGGGGCGGTCACTCGCACCTCTAGCGATTCAATTCACCCCATGATATCGTTGCCCGGACGCTTCTTTCGATCCGTTTGGAGAACAACAATGACCAAAGCGCGCCGTCTGCCTGTCTTAATCTGCGCGTTGCTGTGGCTCGCTGCTCGCGCGGGTGCTGCAACTCCAGAGGTTGTCTCCGTCACCAAGATCTGGGACGCGGGACAGCACAACGCCTTTACCGATCTGATTCGTTGGCGCGAGAAGTGGTACTGCACGTTTCGCGAGGCCGAGGGCCATGTCGGCGGCAACGGACGGCTGCGGGTCTTGGAATCGAGCGACGGCGATGCGTGGCAATCGGTGGCTCTGGTGGCCGAGGAAGGCATCGATCTGCGCGATCCCAAGCTCTCGATCACGCCGCAAGATCATTTGATGCTCACCGCCGGCGGATCGGTGTACGAAGGCAAAACGCTGCTGGGTCGGCAGCCGCGAGTCTCGTTCTCCAAAGATGCCCGCGCGTGGACCGCGCCGCAGCGCGTGCTGACGGAAGGGGAGTGGCTGTGGCGTGTGACCTGGCACGGCGGCAAGGCCTATGGCGCCACCTACAACGCGGCCC
>JBGTDH010000233.1:0-2447 GCA_041748435.1 Pirellulales bacterium | reverse complement strand
GGCTGATCGAGAGCAATGACGTGCCGATCGCGATGTTCTCGTCCATCCTGTTCCTCGTGCCCGGCGTGCCGGCGCTTGCTGTAGGAGGTGAGGTCGGCCAGGTGCAGGTAGTGCACCGTCCGCAACGCGCCTTCGCGGATTTCAAACGAACAGTCGAGCCGGATCTCCACGGCTTCGTTGGGCCGGGCCACTTCCCAAGGATCGGGCCGCGCCAGCCAATGATCGGGCTGTTCGAGTTGCCAGCCGTTTTGCAGCGTTTGACCAGCCAACCGCCCGATCGCTTCGGCCAGCGTGAACTTGCGCTCCTTGCGGATTTCCCGTTCCAGTTCGGCATCCGCTTCGGATCGTTGCTTGTCTTGCGGACCGCTCATATCGATTTGCCTATCTTATTGGCCGTTTGGCAATACCTAATGGCCCGTCACCAAAATACACCAAGCCGACCGGCAAACAAGTGAGCGACGCTGGCTCCCGTGTTGGGCTCGTCGGGCTCAGCACAGGAATAGTTGAACATGAGCCGCATCCGGTCTGCCAGATACCAGTTCACGCCCAGCGTGGATTGCGGCATGCGAATGCCGGCCAGCTCGCCTCCGGCTTCCCTTGGCGTGTCGCGATCCTGGAAGTCGAGATACGACGCGCGAGCGGTCAGTTCCCAGGCTCCCCAGCCGGGCGGCTGACCGCAGCCGCCGAAGCAGCGAATTACGGGGCGCTTTACCTTGACCGGGCCGAAGACACCGCTGGAACTCACGTACTCGCGGTGCTCACCCGTAATGAAGTAGCCACAATCGGCATGCCAGCCGTGAAAGAACACGAGCCCCCCATCCTGCTGGTCAATCCAACTGCCATACCACTCGGCTTGGGTCCAGAAGGGTCCCCAGGCTCGAGCGCATGGAAGGTTGGCGAGTTGCTGTCCACGCTCGGCGCAGTCCGACCGCATTTCCCAAATCGCCGAAAGTCATCTCATTGGCGTCGCTTTGGCTCGTCCAAATTGCATCCGTGTCGCTGCGTCCCCGCAAGCCTTTTCAGCTTAGAATGTTCGAGATACCGGACCAGTGTTGTGTGATGCCATGGCGATATCGCTTCAGTGCAAGTGTGGAAAGAAGCTGCAGCTCACGGAGAACCTGGCGGGTAAGATGCTCCAATGTCCCGCCTGTGGTGCCGCGATAAGGGTCCCGCTCCCAGCGGCTCCCCTCAGCCCGCCGGTCGAAGATGGCCAGGCTGCTGCCAGGCCGCCATTGGCTGCAGCGCCAACACCGCCGTCGCCGCAAATCAAGCCCAGGAAGAATAAGTCGCAAGCTCGGGACCGTGAGCAAGTGCTGGGCGTGCTGATTCTTGGCGCCGTGATGATCGCGCTGACGTTCAGCGGCTGGGTGGGCTACCGGTTTCTTCAGACTTATCCGGAGCGTTCCAAGGCGCGGGCGGCGGCCGATTTTCTGTTGAGTAAGAACTCCTCGGATCAAGACGTGTTTCGCCGTGGTCCGACCGCCCTGCCGCTCTTGCGGGAGGACCTGAAAGATCGGGACGCCAAGCGTCAGCTTCAGGCCGTCAAGCTGATCGGCGCGATGGGTCCGAGGGCCTCGGTGGCGACGCCGGACCTGATCGACGTCCTCACAGATTCGAAGGATCCGCAAGTAAAGGTCTGCGCGGCCGCCGAAGCAATCCCCGAGCTGGTGCAGACCTTCGACTCGACCGATGACGACTTGAGCAGCGCGGCGGTTCGCGCGCTGGGGCGGATTTATCCTGCCGATCCACTCGTGCTGCCGACCCTCATCCGCGCCTTGAAGAAGGATGCCACCCTGGGCGATGCCGCCGACGCGCTGGCGATGATGGGGCCGGCTGCCCGCTCTGCCACCCCCGGTTTGCTCCAGGCCCTTCCGCGCGCCGAGCTGCTGGACCGCCAGCGCACGACGCGGAAAAATGCAGAGAGCAGCGAGCTCTTCGATGTACGGCAGACGGGATTGCGGAGTTTTCGTGCAACCGAAACCGAAGCAGTCGATGCTGCGCTGGAGAGCGTGGCCGATGGCGAACTGGCCGAGGTGATCGCGGCTCGCAAGACGCAACAGGCCGAGCTTGTGCGGGCGGCGCTCGCGAGTCCGGATCCGCTGGTTCGCAAGGTCGCCGCCACGGCGCTCTCGAACTGGCCGGGGGGTGCGCCCGTGGCAGAAAACGAAGGGTCAAACTGATGGTAAACCGCGAGCTTATACCCCAATCGGTTGGAGTACATCCATGCGCTACGTGATGAAGCAACGGCTGTTTGCCTGGGGAGATGACTTCAAGATCCAGGACGAGCAGGGTCGGGATTTGTATTTCGTCGACGGCAAAGCGTTTTCGCTAGGCGACAAACTGTCGTTTCAGGACATGCACGGCGCGGAGATCGCCGCAATTAGGCAGAAGTTGCTTTCCTTCGGCAAGACCTACGAGATCTACCGTCAGGGCCAACTGATTGCGGT
>JBGTDH010000232.1:0-2348 GCA_041748435.1 Pirellulales bacterium | reverse complement strand
ATCCAGGTCGAGCGGAGAGCGGGCTTCGGTCATCCGGCGCCAAGCTAGTTGAGCGGCGGTGACGCGGGAAGCGGTTCGCGGCACAGGCGATGCAGAAAGGGAGGCAATGTCGAGATTCATTCAGTCGCTTCGCGGAGGGATGTTCGCACTGACGCTGCTTCCGTTTTCGCCAGTGCTCATGGAGCGATCGGGGTCAGCAGCTGCGCAGTCCGCTGATTCCACGCGACAATCGAAAGAACCGCTCTTTACCTCTCGTGATGCTTTGGTTGCTGCAGGGTTCGCCGGGATAGCTGCCGCGGCCATTCCACTGGACAGGAGTTTTGCCGACTACCTGCAGGGCGCGCCCCAGACCAATCGCTTCCTAAAGAAAGTTGCGGTCACAGTGGAAGCGATCGCCGAGCCGGGTGCCTTCTTCATTGGAGGTGCCCTGTATGCTGCCGGACGGCTGTCCGACAACGATCGCATGGCGGACCTCGGCCTTCACGGCACAGAGGCGATCGTCATCGGTCTCGCCATCACGAACGTGATCAAGTTTGCCGCCGGGAGAGCGCGCCCATTTGTCGACAACAACAAGCCGCACGATTTCGAGTTCGGCCGCGGACTCAAGAGTCACGACTACCGCAGCTTCCCGTCGGGGCATTCCCTCATAGCCTTTGCTGCCGCAGCCGTTGTAACTGACGAAGCGAGACGCTGGCGTTCCGAATCCGTGTGGTACGTGGGACCCGCAATGTATGGCGGCGCGTTTCTCGTTGCTGCCTCGCGCATGTACGATAACAAGCACTGGGCGAGTGACGTGATCGTGGGCGCGGCGATCGGCATAGTCAGCGGAAGAAAGATTGTGCGGTATCACCACACGCATCCTGACAACCGCATCGACCGCTGGCTACTCGGTGTTTCAATCGCGAACGGTGCGGAGGGAAGACAGACGCGTCTCATTGTTGTGCCGCAAGGTAGGGAGTAGAGAGTAGAGAGTGGGGAGTGGGGAGTGGGGAGTGGGAGTAGGAAGTAGGGAGCAGAGCAAGCAGACATGTCGGAGACTGCACCGATCTTGATAACGATCTTAACTACGCCTATTGTCGCGGGGTCTTTCTTCTGCCAGATCGCTATGCCACCGAGCGGTCCCCCCAAACCAAAGAGACACAGCATGCGCCTCATTCGCTTCATGTGGCCCGCCATAGTCGCAACCACGGGGTTGTTTCCTGTCCTGACTTCAGCTCAGGAGTCGCCGAACGTGCGTCTCGACGGCCTCAAGCGCGAAGCCGTTCGTGACGTCGAATCGCGAAGCGAGTTCACGCAGCAGATGGTCGACCAGATCTTCAGCTACGGCGAGCTAGGCTTTCAGGAAGTCGAGACCACGCGTTACCTGATAGGCGTGCTCAGGAAAAATGGCTTCAAGGTTCAGGAAGGCATCGCGGGGATTCCCACCGCGTTCATGGCTACGTGGGGATCAGGGAAGCCAGTGATATCTCTTGGCTCGGACATCGACGGCATACCGCAGGCATCCAACAAGCCGGGTGTCGCTCGGCATGATCCGCTCGTGGAAAACGCACCAGGGCACGGAGAGGGTCACAACTCCGGCCAGGCGGTCATTATCACCGCGGCTCTGGCCGTCAAGAGAATCATGGAGCGCGAGAAGATGCCGGGCACCATCCAGATCTGGCCAGGAACGGCCGAGGAACTGGTGGGAACCAAGGCGTACTTCGTTCGTGAGGGGTTCTTCAAGGACGTGGACGTGGTGCTCTTCACGCACGTTGGCAGTAATCTCTCCACCGGTTACGGTCCAGGTGGTGGCTCGGGTTTGATCAGCGCTGAATTCTCATTCGTTGGTGAAACTGCGCACTCCGCCGGAGCACCGTGGCGCGGGCGCAGTGCCCTCGACGCCGTCGAGCTCATGAACGCGGGGTGGAATTACCGGCGCGAGCACCTGCGTCTGCAGCATCGCTCACATTACGTGATCCGTGACGGCGGCGACCAACCCAATGTCGTGCCGAGGACGGCGAGCGTGTGGTACTACTTCCGTGAAATCGACTATCGCGGGATAACGGAGCTTTTCGACATCGGCAACAAGATGGCGGAGGGTGCCGCGCTCATGACCGGAACGAAGCTTTCGTCAGTACGCATACTTGGCTCCGCTTGGCCGCGTCACTTCAACAAACCCGTCGCGGAAGCCATGACGGCCAACATCCAGCAGGTGGGGCTTCCCCAGTGGAGTACCGCGGATCAGACGCTGGCGAAAGCGCTCCAGAAGGAAGTGGGGGTGGACGAAAAGGGGTTGGACACCGCGCTGGCAAAGCTCGACACGGGAACATCGGCAGAAGCGAACCGCGGTGGTGGGTCGGACGACATCG
>JBGTDH010000231.1:0-4522 GCA_041748435.1 Pirellulales bacterium | reverse complement strand
CCGTCGTCCCCCCCCTGCACCTCTCGAGCACGTTCGTACAGCACGAGGCCGGCCAGTGGCGCGAGTTCGATTACTCCCGCAGCGGCAACCCCACGCGGCGCGGGCTGGAGACCACGCTGGCCAGCCTGGAAAGCGGAGTCGGCGCCCTGGCGTTCTCCTCCGGTATGGCGGCGACGCACTGCGTGGCCATGCTCCTCAACAACGGCGATCATGCCATCGCCGGTAAGGATATCTACGGCGGCACCTATCGCCTCCTGCACAAAATCTGCGATCGCTCGGGCATTACGGTCAACCTGGTCGATACGACCAACCTGGCCAGCATCGAATCGGCCATCCGCCCCAACACGCGGCTGCTGTGGATCGAGAGTCCCGGCAACCCGCTGCTCACGATTACCGATATCGCGGCTTGCGCGGAGCTGGCCCATCGCCGTGGTCTACTCCTGGGCGTCGATAACACGCTGGCCTCGCCCGTGTTGACGCGGCCGCTGGAGCTGGGGGCCGATATTGTGATGCATTCCGCCACGAAATACCTCGGCGGACACAGCGACGTTTTGGGCGGCGCGCTCGTGGTGAAGGACAAGGAGTTGTGGGAGAAGCTGTACTTCATTCAGAACGCCACCGGGGCGGTGCTGGGACCGTTCGATGCCTTCCTTTGCTCGCGAGCTCTCAAGACGCTGGAGCTGCGCGTGCGGGAGCAATGCCGCACCGCGGAGCGGCTGGCGGAGTATCTCTCGCAACATCCGCGCATCAGCCGCGTGCTGTACCCCGGCCTGAAAACACATCCCGGTCACGCCATTGCCGCGCGGCAAATGCAAGGGGGCTTTGGGGCGATAGTCACTTTCGAAGTGACGGGCGGCTTCGCTGCTGCGCAGAAGTTCGTGCAATCGACGAAGCTGTTCCAGCTTGCCGTAAGCCTGGGCGCCGCGGAATCGCTGATCGAGCAACCCGCCAGCATGTCGCACGCCAGCTACGACCGGGCCGATCGCCTGGCCCACGGCATTACCGATGGATTGATTCGCGCCAGCGTCGGCCTGGAAGCATTCGAAGACCTTCGCGACGATCTGCTGCAAGCATTGCAAACGGTCGGTTAGGGCATGCGCACCGGCCTGCCGCCAGCGGTGGCGGGCCACGCCGGAGGGATCAGTTTCGCGTTCCAGCCATTCCAAGCGGTTTGCAGCGATTGAACCTTGTCCGGATGCTGCGCGGCCAGGTCGCGCTGTTCCCCAATGTCGTCTTTCAGATTGAACAGCATTGGCTCGCGGGCAATGTCTTCGTACTCCTTGAGCCCGCGGCTGGGGCGCACGAGCTTCCAATCGCCCTGACGAACGGCCATCTGCGAGCCGAATCTCCAATAGAGCGCGTCGTGCGGCGGTGGCTGTTGCTGGCCCGTCAGGTGCGGCAACAGGTTGACGCCGTCCAGCGCCGCATCGCCCGTCTCGACTCCGGCCGCGGCCAGTACCGTGGCGGCGATATCCAACTGGATGACGGGGTGCTCGTACTTTCGGCCTGCGGGAAGATGGTCTTTCCATCGCACGAGGTACGGCACGCGAATGCCGCCTTCCCAGGTGTCCCCCTTGCTGCCCCGCAGCGGCGGATTGCGCGATCCGTTGGCAGCGAACTTGGTGGTGGGCCCGCCGTTGTCGCTCAAGAAAAAGACCAGCGTGTGCTCGTCCAATCCCAGGTCGTGCAAGCGCGTGAGCACGTGCCCCACTGCGGCGTCCAATCGAGAAAGCATCGCTAGATAGGTGCGGCGTTGCTCGTTGCTCTCCCCCGAGAATTTCGCCAGAGCCTCGTCCGGAGCGTGCATGGGCGTATGCACGGCATTGAATGCCAGATACAAGCAGAAGGGGCGGTCTTTGTTGGTCTGAAGGAACGTGCCGGCTTCCTGGGCCAGAACGTCGGTCAGGTAGCCCGTGAACGGCACTTTTTCGCGACCGCGATAAATGGGCCCGCGGGCCGCGTCTTCACTGGTGAGATAACTGTGCGATCCGGTAAGGAAGCCAAAGAAGTGTTGGAAGCCTCGCTGCTGCGGATGAAACTGCGGCTCTTCTCCCAGGTGCCATTTGCCGACCAGACCCGTGGCGTACCCGGCTTGCTGCAATCGCGTGGCCAGCGTGGTTTCGGAGACCGCCAGGCCTTGGCCGGCGCCGCCGTTGGCCAGGAGCGAGGGATTGAACTCATGGCCGAACCGCTGCTGATAGCGCCCCGTCAGCAGGCCGGCACGGGTGGGACTGCAATACGGCCCGGACACATAGCCGCTCGTGCATTGCACACCTTGCCGGGCGAGCGAATCGATGTGCGGTGTGGCGATCTCGCGAGCGCCATGAATGCCCAGGTCGCCATAGCCCAGGTCATCCACCAGCATCACGACGAAGTTCGGCCGGCGTGGCGCGGTGGTCGCCACGCCGGAAGCGGCCGGCGCGTTTCTTGTCGCGGGCATCGTCTTCTGCAGCCAGGCAATCATTTGCTGCGAATAGTCGGACCCGAGCTTGGACCAGCCTCCCATGCCATGCACTCCGCCGGCGATGGTGATTAAATCGCACGTGTTGCCCGCCGCGCGTGTTTGTTTCTGAAAGCGAACCGATTGCTCGTAGGGAACGGTCGGGTCCTGGTCGCCGTGAATGAGCAAATACGGCGGCAGGTCCGAAGCGATGTAGGTGGAGGGGGAGGCTTCTTTGAGCCGGCTCCAGGCGGCATCGTTCAACTCGGTGAGGCCCAGCAGCGCCGTCATCGAAGTTCCCAACTCGCCGCGACTGCGAACCTGAAGTTCCAGATCGTGCGGCGCGTAGAACGGGACGACGGCTGCCACGCGCGTCTCGGCCCGACCGCGCGCGCCAACATAAGAAACCAGATGCCCGCCCGCCGATTCTCCGACCAGCGCGATGCGCGCCGGATCAACCTTGTACTCCGCCGCGTGAGCGCGCACCCAGCGGATGGCCGCCTCCACATCGTCGGCACACGCCGGCCAGCGATGCTGCGGCGCCAGACGGTAATTGATTGTAAACCAGGCAAAGCCGGCCTTGCTCAACGGCTCGAACAGCGGCTTGATAAAGGTCTGCTTATCACCCTTGGTGAACCCACCGCCGTGAACCAGGATGCAAGTGGGAAAGGGCCCCCGCCCTTCGGGCACGAACGCATCGAGCGTCAGACTCCCGCCGTCGGGTGTGGCGAACTCCACATCGGCGTGCAGCCCCGGCGTCTTCTCCGCCGCGCTGCTTAAGCCCACCAGCCAGAACAGCACCGGGAATGCAGCCACAAATTGCAATCGTGTCATGGAAGAGCTCCGCGAGAGGAGGCGTTTGTTGCCTTGGGGTGGCCCCGATTGTAACGGGCTGTTCGTCGCGCTGCCATCTGCCCTCAGGGCGGCATGCGCAGCACGGGCCAGGCGCCCAAGAGCAGCGTGGCGGGATGCGCTTGCAACTCGATGCAGCAGAGAGAAACAGTCCGGCTGGCCCAAAACTGCAATCCGTACTTTCCGGTGTCCAATGCGATTGCTTTGTCCCATTCCAGTAATTCTCGTTCAGATCCGGATGGTCTCGGACCAGAGCTTCCAGCACCTGGGTGGCCTGACCGAGAGCAGTCGCGGCCTGTTTGAGATCGCCTTTCTCTCCACAGACCGCACCCTTCGCCCAACCCGCCCTGGGCAGGAAACTGCAAGGGGCGAAATCGGCCCACACTCTGCGTTGTGCCCGCAATGTCCCGCGTTTCGGCGTCGCCCTCTGAAGGGTGCGTCCGATGCGGGTCGCCCTCCGGCATTGCCTCGGTGGCCGACAGCGGCGGCGAGAGTTCCCGCAGGTCTGGCGCACCTGCTCCGCCGATCGTATTATGGCAGCAAGGCACTGAAACTGCCCGTTCGAAACGACTCTTGATATGACGCCGCGTCAGTTGTATGGGATGGCAAGAATTAAGCTGCACTGCAGGCGGCACGTCAAGCACTTGTATGCGGAGCAAGGGTGCGTGTCTGTCGATTTCAGCTACTCGCGCCTCGACGACTTGACGCGCTTGCGCGGCATTCCCCTGCATCATCTCGGGCTGTACGCAGCGCCGATCCGACAGTGGAGCGAGCTCGCGCACCTGGACTCTCTCCAGTTGAACGTGGGAGGCGCCACGTTTTCCGATCTGGCATCCAAGCCGCTGACAAGTCTGGAGATGTACCGCACGGGCGTTTCTTCCCTGCGCGGCCTGGAAGGGATGCCTCTGAGTTTCCTGCAGATCGGCGAGACCCGCGTGCGTGACTTCGCTCCCCTTTCCAGCCTGCCCCTTGCGCGATTGTTGATGCTGTATTGCGAGACGAACGATCTGTCGTTTCTCGAGGGACTGAATCTGACTCTCTTCGGCTTCACCTTCAACTACGAAACCAGCGGGGTGAACATTCTGCGGCGGATGTCGAAGTTGGAGCGGATCTACACCACGGAGTACGATTCGTTCACGCCCGCGGAATTCTTTGATCGCTTCGAGCGCCGACTGTCCCTCGACGAGAAACGCCGGGAAATGCGGCAGAGCGATGCAACGGAACGATCGC
>JBGTDH010000230.1:0-2813 GCA_041748435.1 Pirellulales bacterium | reverse complement strand
GGCCTTGATCTGCGCGATCTCTGCCGCCTTGGGCGCCTCGTTCCCTTCCGGCGGCATGACCGGCTTGGCGCGACCCTCCATCATCAGCACCAGCCGGCTCTGCTCGCTCTTGCCCGGCGACAGCGCCGGCCCGCGGCGGCCGCCGGCCAGCGTTTTCTCGTAACTTTCCAGCACCAGTTTGCCTTCCGCATCGGCGGCGTTGTGGCAACCCGTGCAGTATTTGGCGAAGATCGGCGCGATATGCGTGTTGAAATCGGGCGCGGGCGATTGCGCGCCATGAGCCACGCACGGAATGATGCCAATGAGGAGGGATCGTGCAAGTCGAATCATGATTTCGCGGCCGGGTTCGCCAGGTCGATTAGTAAAACACTTTGTTGAGCGGCAGAGAGAAGCCGGGCAGCAGGCTCGGCAACTCGAACGTCTGATCGCTATCGAGGGTCTCCTCGGGTTGGTCGGGGTAATACAGCACGAACACCTCGCGCTGCGGATCGACCAGGCAAACGCAAGATACGCCTGCCTCCAGGTATTCGGCGACTTTGGTAAGCACGTCTTTCCAGCGATCCGTGACGGAAAGCACTTCGAACACGAGTTCTGGCACGACGTCCAGATATCCCTGGGGCAGGGCGCCTTTCGGGAGCCGCTGAAAGCTGTAGTACGAAATATCCGCGCCGCGGACGGAGTCGGGGTCCCGTTCCGTGATGACTCCGGAATCATTGCTCGCAACTTGGCCAAGATCCGCACGCGCTACGTAACTGCCCAACGGGATGATAATTCGCGTGCAATAAATTCCGTGACGCGGGGCTGGCATGTTCATGCGAACGATTCTCCCTCGCACCAACTCGGTGCGTGCGCGGCGGCCGTGGTCGGGCAGCTGCTGGTACTCTTCGGCGGTGAGCAGGGCGTGCGTGGTCGACATGACGCGCTCGTCGTTGAATGATCAGTGGTTAAACAAAAACTCGCGGCTGCTGAGGATGCTCCAATAGAGGTCTTCCAGCAGGATGCGCTTCTCGGCGTCTTTCTCGGCCAGCACCGCCAGCGTGTCGCGACGTTCCGTGTCGGTGGGATAGCGCGCAAGGGCTGCCAGATAAATCTCCTCGATGATTTGCTCATCGCTCTGGCCGGCGCCGAGCATCTGATCGATGCGATTGCCCTTCTGCTCGAGCTTCTTGTTGATCGTCTCGCCGTTGGAAATGTGCAGCACCTGCACCATGCTGGGCTGGGCCGTGCGTTCGCACTCGCATGTGATGACCCGGTCGGGACGGCCAAACGTCTTCAGGAAGTACGAGGCCACGCTGGCGTCCGGCAATCGCAACGCTCGCCACTCGGCCGGATAGTTGGGGAACTGCGTGGGCACGGCCGTCACTTGCGACACGGCATCCAGCAGCACTTCGGCCATCAGCCGCTTGGGATAGTAGCGGCTATGGAACCGTTCGTCTCCCTTGTTCTCCGGCAGCACGAGGCTCGTGCGCTGATAGCTGGCCGATTGCAGAATGGTCCGCATCAGGGCTTTGAGATCAAACGCGTGATCGGCCAGATGTTTGGCGGCAGCCGTGAGCAGCGCGTCGTTGCTGGCCGGATTGGTGAGCCGTAAGTCGTCGACATTCTCGACCAGTCCCACGCCGAAGAAGTTGGCCCACACCCGGTTGGTGATCGAACGGGCAAAGTACGGATTCTCTTTGGCCGTGAGCCAGGCAGCCAGGGCCACGCGGCGATCTTCAGGCGAGTTGATCGAGAGCGCAGCGGCATCCAGCGGCCGCGGCGGCTGCGGCTTGCCGGTGAGCGGCTGCACCAAGTCTCCTTCCGGCGCGGCAAACACCATGCGGTTGCCATCGCCGGGAATGTCCTTGGCTCGCACGCGGGCGAACAGGTTGGCCATCCCGTAATACTGGTCGTTGGTCCATTTCTCGAGCGGATGGTTGTGGCACTTGGCACAACCGATAGACATGCCCAGGAACGCCATCGCGGTGGTTTCGGCCAGATCGGCCGGATCTTGATGCAGCACGAAGAAGTTCGCCGCGCCGTTCTCCAGCGTGCTTCCCTTGGCGGTGATGATCTCGCGCACCATTTCGTCCCAGGGCGTGTTGGCGGCCACGTGGTTGCGGACGAAATCGTAATAGGCCCACATGGCGGCAGGCTTCAGCCGTTCGCTGTTGACCAGCAGCAGGTCGGACCATTTGTAACTCCAATAATCGACGAACTCGGGACGCTCTAGAAGTTGATCGATCAGCCGATCCCGTTTCTCAGCGGAAGTGTCTTCCAGAAACGTTCGCGTTTCGTCGACCGTGGGCAAGGTGCCGATGGTGTCCAGAAATGCGCGGCGGATGAACTCGCTATCGCCACCCGGCGGCGACGGGGGCAAATTCAGGCTTTGCTGCTTGGCCAGCACCAGCTCGTCGATAAAGTTCCGCCGCGGCGCTTGAGTGAAGACATCCGCGGATACCGTGTTAGCGTAGGGGGAGTTGATCGTCGCGGCCACCACCTGGCTGGCGTACCAGGCGGTGATGGCGCCTTCGCCGTAACCCATCACGCTCACGAGACCGTCGTCATCGACCTGCGCCACGGAAAGATTCGTGGCGGTGTATTTTGCCCATCGCGTGACGTCTTCCACATGGCCATCGGTGAAATGCGCCCGCACGAGAAGTTGTTGCTTCAAGCCTGGCGTCTGAACCGAATTGGCGGGCAGGATTTCGAGCCGCTCCAAGCGCGGATCGTCAGCTTGCGGAGGCGGCATGCCGGCGGCGATCCACTCGGCGATCACGCGATACTCGACCGAGCCCACGTCCAGCCGCAGACCGCCGCCATGCGGGATGGCG
>JBGTDH010000229.1:0-2633 GCA_041748435.1 Pirellulales bacterium | reverse complement strand
GCAGCCGATGTTGCCGGTGCCCACCACGCCCAGACGCTTGCCTGGGAGTGAGATTAGATGCTGTCCCGGCCAGCGCCCTTGCTTGATCTCTTCCGTCATCCACGCCAGGCGGCGAGCCGAGCCCAACAGCAGCGCGAGCGCATGTTCGGCGACAATCGTGGCCGTGCGCCCCGGTACATTCGTCACGGTGATGCCCAACTCGCGCGCCACGGGCAGATCGACGCAATCGTAGCCGATCGCGCAGCACGAGATCAGCCGCAGCTTGGGAAGTTGCCGCAGCACGCTCCCCGGCCAACGCACGGAGCCGCGGGTGTTGAGAATTGCCGTGGCATCCCGCGCGCGGGCGATCTTCACTTCATTGCCGTCGGGCCGCGTGTTGTGAAAAGACAACTCGGCCCGCGCCCGCAATCGGTCCAGATGCGTGGATCCGGCAATCATCGGCGGCTGATCGCCGGGAACGACAACGAGGGGCAGCGCGGGCTTCATGGTCCCATTCGACCACAAGCCGCAGCGACGGGCAACGCAGTCACGATCGGGGTGATGATCGACAGAGAACGGCCAGCAGTGAGGTGAGCGGCTTTCCGCCGAAGCAGCCTGGCCGCAGCGACTCGAAGGGCTCGTCGAGCGCCGTGATGCAGCACGGGAAGTATTTCGCGAGATTGGTGTCGCCGCGCACGGCAAAGGGGGGAAACAATCGCAGCACGCGTTCGATCTCCGGCTTACGCTCGAGAATCTCTTGCATGGTGGGCAACGAGCCGGACAGGCCCAGCATCTGCAGTTGCAGATCGGGATGCACGAGATCATCCAGCGAGATCAGCGAGACCGGCTCGCAATCGTCGGCCAGGAGAATCTCCGGCAAGTGCGGCCGCAGATGCTCGGTACTCTTCTGGTGGCCGATCGTCAGATCGATCACATGAAACGGCGGAGCGACAATCCAGGCGTGACCTACCGCCTGCGCGCTGCCGAGTATGTGCGGCCAGTGTTGTGGGGAAAGACCCGTTGCGGCGTCGAACTCGACCGTGATCGATCCGGCCGTTACATAGTTCCAGAGGCCAAGCTGCTCCAGGAGTTTCGATGCGGAGAGCGAACACTCCATGCAGGACCCTTCGAAACCGCCGGCGGCCAGTTCCGCGCGCAGCAGCGCAGCCACGCGCGGAACGATCTGCCGCACTCGCGTGAGGTACTCCTGGCTGTAGTGCCGCGATTCGACATACTCCGCGTAGTGCTGGAGAAAGGCGGGATTGTCCCGCTCCGCTGCCTTGAACGCCGGGTGATGATAGAAGGCGATCGGCCCGCAATCGATCCCCAGCCCTGCGAACAGCGATTCCAGTTCGTCGCGCGTGGTGCGTCGATGATCGAGGCCATCGCCACGCAGAGGGAACTTGTCCGCGACAAATTGATTGCGCGGTTCCAGCGGCCCTCCGTGTGTCCAGACAAACACCACGCCCATTGCCAGTTGCCCCTGGTGGGAAATGTGCCTGTGGAAAATCTGCCTGCCCGCGCATCGAGCACGCCTATGAGTTGACGCGCGGCGCCGTTTGGTTCAGCGAAATCTCCGTGGCAGCTTAGCGAATATCTTGAATCAAACGCTCACTGCACCGCAGCGCCAGCGCCGCGATCGTGGCGGTGGGATTCATCCCGCTCGACGTCGGCCAGATGCTGCCATCAAAGATGTACAGGTTCGGCACGTCGTGCGCGCGACCCCAGGCATCGACCACCGAAGTGGCCGGATCGTGGCCCATCTTCGTGGCGCCTAACAAGTGCCAGCCCGTCTCGCGAATCAAAGGCGCGACGACCGTCTCGTAAGCTCCCGCGGCTTCCAGCGATTCTTTGGCCCTCGCCAAATGAAACGCCAACAGCCGCCGCGAGTTCTCCGACATGCGATAAATTATTTTCGGCGCGGGAATGCCATCCGCATCCTTGAGCACCGGATCGAGTACCACGCGGTTGTCTTCATCGGGCAGATCTTCGGCAATGATGCCCCACATGGCAGAGCGGCCGAGCCGTTTGCGAATGCCCTCGTGAAAGCCCGCGCCCCAGATGGCGTTGTCTCCCCACGGATAGCCGCGCGTCATGGAGACCGGACCTCCGGTAGGCTGCAAGCCCCACTTCGCGCCGCGAACAAAACCGCGCGAGGCATCCGTCTCGTAGAACTCCAGAGAGTGCAGATGCTGACCCCATACGCCGTGCGAACTGCCGAGGTCCTCGTCGAACAGGCCCACCACAACGCCGAAGGGATGCATCATCAGCCGCCGGCCGACGAGCCCCGAGGAGTTCGCCAGCCCGTGAGGAAAGCGGCCGTTGGCCGAGAGCAGCAACAGCCGCGGAGTGCCGATGCCGCTGGCGGCCACCACGGTGCGCTCGGCCGCTTGAAAATGCTCGACGCCCTGGCGATCGACATACGCCGCACCCGTGACGAGGCCGCGCTCGTTGGTCTCCAAGCGCCGCACGCGCGCCCCGGTGATCAGTTCGACACCCAACGAGACATTCAGGGGCCAGTGTGTGCGATCGGCCGAGCCTTTCGCGCCTTGCACGCAGCCCCACATGCACGTGCCGCGCTGCGTGCAAGGCTGCAACATGCGATAGGGCCGCGTGGCAATGGCATTGGGCGCGGGCCACCAGTGCCAGCCCAG
>JBGTDH010000228.1:0-2331 GCA_041748435.1 Pirellulales bacterium | reverse complement strand
GCGACGCACACGGCGGCAGGCATCGGTGGCGTGGAACGCGCCGTTTCCCATGATCTGATCGGCTGTCGTACCCTGCGTCGTGTGGCGAGCATAATAAATCGCCGCCTCCGCCAGCGGCGTCTCCCACTCCGGCTCCACGCGATGCGTGGAGAGGTTGTAACCCTGGCCCAGAGCCTGCTGCACGGCGGCGTGCAGCCTCTGCGCGACATCGTTGGGCAACTCCGCCTCCCCGCGCGCTTCCCGCAGCCACGCGCGCATCAATTCGTTTGCCTTATCCACCTGATCGGCACGCACCAGCGCACTCAAATACTGCTGATAGGCCGAGGTCCCTTCCGGCTTTCGCTCGATCCACGCGGCCAGAAACGTCACCAGGTCGTCGTAGCGTCCCTGATTCTGCAACATCTGGGCATAGTGCTCACGCAGCGAATTCCCCTCCGACGCGTCCCAGGCAATCGGCCCCTTGAGCGCTCCATCCAACCAGGCGTACGCGGCGGCATGTTCTCCTTGATTCACCAGACGCTGGGCATAGTCCCGCTGCATGCTCACATCCCGCGGATAGTCCCGGGCGAGCTGCTCGAACAGCTTGATCGCCTGCTCGGTCTGCCCCGTGTTCTCGACCTGCTGCGCCTCTTGCCGCCGCCATTCCTTGAGCGCCTGGGAATAGGCCGGCTGCCGCACGTAAACGGGCCGCAGCTTACGCAGCACGTCCAACGTCTCTCGATGCTCCAGAACACTGCGGGCATGCTGCATCACACGCTCCGCCAAGGCCCGCTCATTGGCGATCAGCCTCGGATCGGCCGGCGGCGGAACGAGTCGCTCGCTCTCGGCCAACAGTTGCTTCCGCAGGTCGTCGTGCCGGCGGCTCACGCCATCAATGGCCATCCGCATCCAGCGCACACCTGGCTTATCGGCCGCCAACTGCTCGCAGGCCGTCAGATGCTCTTGCACGCGCGGCCATTGCTGGCTGCTGGCAAAGTGCAACAGCAGCGTGAGTTGCTCCGCGAACGTGGCTTTGCCCGCCGCGTGCGCTGCTTTGGCTTGCCGCAGCGCGGGCAGCGGTTGCGGGATCAGTTGCACGTCGCGGCGGCCGGCCAATTCCTGTTCGACGCGCGTCGCCAGTGGCTCGGCGGTCAGCGTGGCGATGGTCTGCGTCTCCAACCTCTGGCGGCGTCTTTCTCGATCGAACGATTCAACCTTGGTGGCCCACCACTGGCCCCCCGCTTCCACGAACTCCGAGAACTTTGTGGAAAGCTGCACCTGATCGCGATAGCGATGCTCTTCCGCCAGCAACACGTGCCGCGTAGTGTCGATCACAAAATGCACCTGGCTCTCGGCATTCTGTCCTGTCGAAAGCACCAGCCGTTGCCGGCCTTCTCCCTCTGCGCGGACTTCGGCCTTATAGCCCCGATGCGAGGCCGTCAGCGGATGCAGCGAATGATCGCTCAATCCCAACGGCGGCGATTGCACGTCGGCGGGCATGCTGCTCCGCTGCCGTCCCAGTTGAAATGCCTCCGAGTAGATGCCCCGGGTCTGGGCATCGCACCATTGCACTACAACCTGCGAGTCACCGCCTCCCGCACGAATCAGCCACGATTTCGGCGACACAATCTCCCGCTGCGCCGCTTGCCCGACCAGTTCGCCGGAGCGCAAATCGAACGCTTGCGACGTGCGATTGATCTCCAAACCGCCCGTCAGCGCCGCCAATTTCGAGTTTCGCAGCAGGCTGTCTGCCAGATCCCGCGCCGCCTGCGGCCACAGACCTCGCTTGGGAACGGGCCACTTCGCCGGCGCGGCCGGCACCAGGGGAAACAGCTCGCCGAGCCAGTTCGTGGAGCTGTCGTCGTACCGCGGATTATTTCTGAAGAAAGCGATCGGCTCGCCGGCCACGACGAGGCCAGCGTCATACAGCGACAGGCCCCGAGCGCCCCCCATCGGCCCGGCCAACCGCTTGACATCCAGCTCACCCAGGTCGAACTCGTAATCCTGCAGATCGAAGCCGAACGACTTCCGCTTGTCCGAGACGGATTTGTGCAACTCCTCGCCCCTACTCATCTCGCCCAACGGACTGTCGGTGTCCCACGTGCTGGCGTTTACCGTCGATGACAACACGTCGATCAGGCCGTCGAAGTCGGCCGTGACCGCAAACTTCTCCGCCGCAGCGAAATTGAGATTGACGCCTGCCGACGACATCGGGCGCCCGGCGCTCTCGCTCATGAAATACCATCGGTCCGAGTCGCCGCCGCCGAACGCTCCGCCTGCGCCGCCGGCTAATCCGCCCAGCCGGCTTCTGCCGCCGGAGGAGCGGCCGAAATACTCGGTGCGTTGGTTCGC
>JBGTDH010000227.1:0-6299 GCA_041748435.1 Pirellulales bacterium | reverse complement strand
GATGTTGGATTCGACGGATGTGGGCTTCGCCGCCCCGAGCTACTGAATCGCGGGAGCGTAGGTCTCCGGACCGGGCACTACGGTTGTGCCCGGGGTAATCATTTGTCCCGGAGCGACCATCTGTCCCGGAGCCAGGACTTGTCCCGGAGCGATAATCTGCGTGGGGCCGTACGTCGGTTGGCCCTGCGTCACAATCATGCCGGGGGCCGTTGTTCCACAGCCGGCAGGGCCGCAGCCGGAAGGCCCGCAACCCGAAGGTCCGCAGGCGGATGTCCCGAAGCTCGCGGCGCCGAAGCCGGACGTGTTGCAACCATCGGTGCAACAGCCGCCGGCGCCGTATTGGCTCATCAGGGGCGATTGCACCATCACGCCCGCGCAGTCGCCGCCGTATCCCGCGAAGCCGCCGTACCCGGCGCAATCGCAGGCCGGAGCGGCGTATTGATAATTGGCCCCGTAAGGGCTGCAGGCATTGGTGGAACCGCAGCCAAACAGGGTCTGATTCTTCCACGACTCGAACCGCATGAAGCAATCCCAGCATTCGCAGCCGGCCGTCGCAACCAGGACGAGCGACAACAGCGAAACGGTGAGTAACTTCCGCATGACAGTGATCTCCGTAACAAGAGACAATCTTGACCCTGTTGTTTCTTCCGCTGCACAACTCTAAGTCACCCTCCATGATGTGCAAATGCAACCGTCCATTTTTCTCAACAAGCAAACTTTCCGCAGCCGGATACGCCGATTATGCCGCCGGTGCTTGTTCGGGCGAGCGTCCGGGCGTAAGCCCAACGTGTGTGACCGGATCGCCGCGCAGAATCGGCGGAGGCAGAAAAGCGGAAGGGACCGGCGCAATTGCTCGCACCGGTCCCTTCCTTCACTATCGAGAAAACATGCGGCTGTCTAACATCTCCAGGACATGCCTGGACCTAACAGCCCGTCGGCTGCTCGTTAGACGAGCCACCTCGGTTTACCACTACTCATGCGGATTACCTCCTTTCGATAGAGCCACCCCGGAAGGTTGTGGCCACTGTTTTCGGCGAGCCCAACCCACCGAGCCTCAGGTCCGTCGAAGCCACGTTCGCTCCGACCCGACAACTCAATCCTATGCAGACCCCGCCCGCACGGTCAAGCGGAATTACCCGAATCAGGAATTGCCCGAATCAGCCCTCAACCCCTCAACGCGAGCTAAACGCGGTTGCGACGCCGGGGAGACTGCAGAGAGTCGGACGACCAGGCGAGTTCGACGCGGTCCACCGTGATCGCGGCCTTCTTGGGCTTGATCTCCAGCGGCTCCAGCACGAGGCCCAAGGGGCTGAAGGCATCGCGAACCTGTTGCGCGTCTGCCTGGAACTGCGATTCCAGATCGGCCAGCCGTTCTTTCAGCGTGCCGACGCTTTCCGCGGCGCCGGCGATATCGGTATGCTCGCGAGCGGCGCGGCTGGCGGCACGTGCGGAACTGGCGGCCCGCGTCACGTTGGCGCTGGAGGCCAGCTTGCGGCCGAACATGGCGCCCAGGACCGAGGCGCCGATCGAAATGGCCGTTTGCACAGTCTGGCTGCTCGCTTGCGCCTTTTCTTTCTCCAGCTTCTGCTCCGCCCGCCGCACCTGATCCTGCAGCGTGGTGAGCTTGGGAGCATACTTGGCCCGCAGTTTCTCGACTTGCAGATCGCGCTGCTCGTGAGACGCCTGCACCAGTCGCACGCGGAACTCTCCTTCGGATTCTCCGGGCCGCGAGGTTTGCTTGAGCGCCGCACATCGCCAGAGTTGCAAACGCCGCGTGCGATAGAGATGCTCCTTGAGCGATGACGCGAGCTCCGTGTACGTCTTGGGACGGGCTAACTCCGCGGGAAGCGGAGCATAGCTGGCATTCGCGGCGGGCGAGTTGTCGGTTTCCAGATCGGTCGCCGGATCGATGCTGGCTTCGCTCCAGACATCGCTGGAAAGCGCATCGCCGATCGT
Source organism: Pirellulales bacterium (assembly GCA_041748435.1). GTDB lineage: Bacteria > Planctomycetota > Planctomycetia > Pirellulales > JBGTDH01 > JBGTDH01. Next base: position 4,343 of record JBGTDH010000227.1, on the reverse strand, counting down.
CACACAGGCCGTGAGATCTTCCCACGCGTCGACTTGATTCGCAGTGTGGGCATAGTGCATCTTCGCCCGCGCCAACAGACACGGCTGATAGACGATGTCGGCGCGGCGGTCGCAGACAATGAATGTCTCCGGCACACCGGGGGGCAGCACCGGGCGTTGTTCCTTCGCCGACTTAGCGGCGGGCGTCGGTGCTAACGAAGTTGAAGGCGCGGCGGTTACGGGGATAGTCGTCGCGGTGCGATCGCGCATCAACGTCTGGATCTGTTCGCGCGACAATGGCCCGCGCAAGAACGACAGCGCCCAGCGAGACTGCAACACCACCGGCGCATCTTCATGCACGTTGTTCATCAGGAACACGCGTTTGCTCAGCCCGGCGAGAATGGCTTCCATCTGCTGGCGATCGAACTTCGCTCCGGCTGCGGCCGAGGCGCCTTCGAGTCCTTCCAGCACACGCATCTTGTCCCGCTCGGTCTGCAAGCGTCCCAACAGCCATGTGCCGGCGTTGGAGAGGCCCTTGTAATCGAGATCGACCGGGTTTTGCGTGGCCAGCATCACCCCCAGGCCATAGGCACGCGCTTGCTTGAGCAGCGTGAGCATGGGGGTCTTGCTGGGCGGATTGGCCGACGGAGGAAAGTAGCCGAACACCTCGTCCATGTAGAGCAGGGCCCGCAAGCTGGAGGTCCCGCTCTGGCGCCGCATCCAGGCGATCACCTCGTTGAGCAGCAGCGTGACCATAAACATCCGCTCGGGATCGCTCAAGTGGGCGATCGAGATAATCGCCAGCCGCGGCTTGCCCGCGGGCGTGTGCAGCAGGCGGGCGATATCGAGCGGCTCGCCTTCCATCCAACTGGAGAACCCCGGCGAGGCGAGCAAGTTGTTAAGCAACATGGCCAGCTCGAACCGTTCCTTGGCGGGAAAGAAGCTTTCGAGATCGAGGAAGCCGACCTTTTCGATGGGTGGCTTCTGAATGTCGCGGATCAGTCCGCCGAGATCGACATCGCGACCTTCGCGCCAAGCGCGCTCCAGCAACGTGGCCAGCAGGATGTGCTCGCGGCTGCGCAGCGGATCGGCGTCGACATTCAAGAGCGCAAGCAAGCCCGAGACAGAGGCTTGGATGCGATCGCGGAGGGCATCGGCATCGGCCAGGGTCTCGGCGCCGGGCGCAGCAAAGGTTCGCAGGACGCTCAGTTTCAAGCCGGCGCTGGAGCCGGGGGTGTAGATGGCCACTTCTGCGGCTTCTTTGAAGCGGGCGACGCGCTCGGGAGGCTGATCCCAAGCAGCGAGCCCCTCTCGCCAGCGCCTGGCGGTCTGTGCGGCTAGCTCGTCGAGCGAGAGCCCTTGCCGCGCGGCATCGGCCGGATCGAGCCAGGGGCGAAAGTCTTGCGGGCGCAGCTCCGGAAACGTCAGCAGCAGGTTGCCGAGATCGCCCTTCGGATCGATGCAGATGGCGGGAATGCCATCGATGGCGGCCTCTTCCAGCATCGCCAGGCAGAGGCCTGTCTTGCCGCTGCCGGTCATGCCCACGCACACAGCGTGTGTGGTCAGGTCCTTGGCGTCGTAGAGCAACGGCTCGGGGCTGGTTTGCTTCGTGGCCAGATCGTAAGGCCGGCCGAGATAAAACTGCCCCAACTGCTCGTAGTTCTGCATGCGGCAAACCGTCTCGCTACGGCTGCTCGCCCCCGTCCGGTTTGCGGGCGAACAACGCGGTGGTCGAGGCCAACTCGAAGCACGAATCCTCGGGGAGCTGTGTCACGAATGGCCGATCGAGGTAATTGATGGGACTGTCCAGTACGTCTCCCATTTTCATCGCCAGAAACTTGACGCGCTCCTTCATGGAAAGCCCCTCCGCCCAGCGAGACACGAACCAATTGAGCGTCCAGATCGGATGACCCGAGAGGACAACCTCTTGTTTCTCGATCTCCAGGTAGCGGTCGAACAGGTTCTTCAAGCCCTGGTGACTCATATTGTAGTAGTGATTCGGGTAGCCGTGTAGCGGCTGCAAGAACGGCACCACGCAATACAAGTTTCCGCCCGGCTTCAGGCAGCGGGCAATCTCGGCGGCACAGGCAAAGGGGTCCTTTACGTGCTCCAGCACGGCGAAGGAGAACGCCGCGTCGAAGACGTTGTCGTCAAACGGCAGCCGCTCGCCCACGCCGCGCACATCGGTCGATTGATAGCCGCAAATCTCGAAGTTGACCACGTTGTCGTAATAGGTCCCGCGCGAGCCGGCGCCGCAGTCCAGCACCAGGCCGTCCTTGCAGCGCTCGATAATGCCCAGCGCCGTGGGATCGTAGTTGTTGGAGCTGACGTTGTCCGTATCGACGATGTTGAATTCCTTCCGCAGATCGTCATCGAGGAAGTCGAAAAACGTGGTCGTCTCCTCGAAAGGGAGGTCGGATCGCAGAATTCCGCGAATGCGCTCCAGCTTCTGGGCCTTGCGCATCCAAAACGTGCGGTCGGTAGCCGCCAGACCGGTGGCGGGACCGAGTTGCATGACGGCATCCATGGCGCGACACTCCTTGTTCGATTTCCAGAGGGCACAGCGAGGCGGATTATTCCGGGATGCCGGGAGTGCCGCAATACCAGAGTGATGGCTTTCCGATAGCGGCGATAGTAACATGGTGCTGCCAAGTCCCAATGAGATCACCGATTCGAGGATCACGACTATGTACCGCTTGCTGATGACCTGCCTGCTGGGTGTGGTATGTGCTGTCTTCCCGTCCGCAACGCCAGCGGCGGACGACGTTGCGGACGGCAAGCAGTCGGTGCAACTGGTGAAAAAGGCCGATACCGTGGAAGTTACGATCGGGGGAGAGCCGTTCACGGTCTACAACTTCAGCAAGGAGTTGCCCAAGCCGTTTTTCTCGCCCGTGCGGTCCCAGGGAGGCGTGGTGATCTCTCGTGGCTTGGACAAGCCGGAAGATCATCCGCATCACAAGGGCATCTGGCTGGCCATCGACGAAGTGAACGAGGTGGATTTCTGGGCCGAGAAGGGGAAGATCCGCAATGTCTCGGTCGAGCCGGTCACGCCGCAAGGCAATCCCGCGCGGCTGCAAGTGGTCAACCACTGGCTGGGCAACGACGGCAACCCGGTGGTGGTGGAGACCACGAAGATCAGCATCTACAACAACCGCCTGCTGGCTTACGATATTGTGTTCACGCCCGGCTCCGGACCGGTGACTTTCGCCGATACCAAGGAGGGGCTATTTGGCATTCGCGTGGCCAACACGCTGCGGGAGGGCAAGGGTGGCGGCGGCACGATTGTGAATGCCGAGGGGCTGCGCGGCAGCAAGGAGTGTTGGGGCAAAACTTCCGCCTGGGTCGATTATTACGGCCCGGTCGATGGCCAAACGCAGGGCGTGGCCATCTTCGATCATCCGCAGAACGCCCGCGCCTCGCGTTACCACGTGCGGGATTATGGGCTGTTCACGCTGAGCCCCTTCGGCGAGAAGTCGTACACGAACGGGAAGCAGGAAGCCCGCCATCTGGAGCTCAAGCCGGGGGAATCGTTCCGGCTTCGCTATGGCCTGTACGTACATCCGGGCGACACGCAAGCGGCCAAGGTGGCCGACGTGTTCGCGTTTTATGCCAAGCAATAGCGCTAGCTCAGTTCGCCCAACACTCCGGTGCTATCGCCGAGTTTGTTGGTCGAGGCGCCCATCCGCTCCAGCAGCGCGAGCCAGAGGTTGGTGAGCGGCGTTTCGTTCGCGTAACGCACGTGACGCCCCGAGGCGATGGTGCCGCAGCCGCCGCCGGCCAGCACGATGGGCAGGTTGTCGTGATTGTGGGCATCGCCGTCGCCGATGGCGCTGCCGTAGACGATCATGGAGTGATCCAACAGCGTGCCGCCGGCCTCCGGCGTGGCGGCCAGCTTGCCCAGCAGGTAGGCAAACTGCTCTGCGTGGAACTGATTGATCTTCGAAATCTTGGCCTGCTTCTCTTTGTTGCGGCCGTGGTGCGAAAGATCGTGATGCCCCTCGGGCACGTCGATGAACGGATAGCTGCGGTTGCTCCCTTCGTTGGCCAGCACAAACGTGGCGATTCGCGTATGATCGCCCTGAAACGCCAGCGTGAGCAAGTCTCCCATCAGACGGATGTGGTCGGCGTAATCCTTGGGCACGCCCGCGGGTCGGGCCATCTCCGGTTGCTTGATCTCCTGAGTGGCGAACTTCTCGGCCCGTTCGATGCGCTGCTCGATCTCACGCACGGCGCTAAGATACTCATCCATCTTTCGCAGGTCGTTGGCGCCAAGCTGAAGCCGCAGCGAATCGGCGTCTTCCTGCACGAAGTCGAGAATGCTTTTGCGATAGCGTTCGCGCTTCGCTCGGCCCGCCAGGGATTCG
>JBGTDH010000226.1:0-2648 GCA_041748435.1 Pirellulales bacterium | reverse complement strand
CGGGGTCGGCGGCGGATGCGACGAAGTTGCGATTTTCGTACCATCCGCGTGCATGATCGTTACAGTCGTCAAACTTGCTGCTTCGCTGGCGTTGTCCGGCGACGGAATTGGCAGCAACTCTGGCTCCGACTCCGCCGCAGGCAACAGCGGGGCATGCGCCTCGTGTGCCACTGGCAGCGGCGCTGCGGCGGCGCTGCGCGCGACGGCCAACTCCGTCTCGTACACCAGCGGCTCGGGGATCTCTTCCTCCGCCGGCTCGCCCCACGGCAAGCCATAGCCGGGCGGGATCGGATGAAAGCTCGGATTGGCCGCATACCACTCCACACGCAACGCGCAGCGCGGCGGAGTGTACGGGCTGAAGTCGGTCACGGCGCCCACCACAATGGCATCCACGTCCAGCAACTGCGCCAGCTTGCGGGCGTCTTCCGCCTTCCCCAGCGAAAGATCGCACTCGATCATCTTGCTCTCTACGACGCCAATCGGGACGACCTCAAAGCCTGGGATGGATTGCAATTCGTTGAAGTACGCCAGCGCCACCTGCCTGCCATTAACCGAGCGCTCCGCACTCAGGTTAAAGAACGGCGCCACCGCCACGCGCGTGAGCTGTGGAAAAGGATTGCGCACCACGGGCCGTTGTGTCACGTGCGGCAGATGCGCGCACCCGCAACACAACACCAGCAGCGGCGATAATGACAGCAACGCTCGCATTGAATCGAGAGCCGGGGGAACGAACGCCACGGCTGCGTAGCCGTATGCGGTGGAGTTATCGGCAAAGTCTCTGTAAACTCTCCACCTTGTTGTAATTCTTCTCTCTGCATTGCCCGCCGGAACGCCAGCATGCCTGCGGTGTATCAGCACGCTCACCGTGTGCTCGAGTCCGAGATCGACGCCTTGAAGCACGCCAACAACCTGGCCTATCTGGCCTGGATGCAGGCGGCCGCGCTCGCGCACTCCGCGGCCCAGGGCTGGCCAGCCGAGCGGTATCACCAACAAGGCGCGGGCTGGGTGGTGCGCTCGCATCAGATCGAATACTTGCGGCCGGCGTTCGCGGGCGACGAACTGATCGTCTCCACCTGGGTCGCCGGCTTTCGCAAAGTCACATCGCTGCGGCGCTACAAGATCGTGCGCACTTCCGATGAGCGCATTCTTTCCACCGGCGCCACCGACTGGGCCTACGTGAACTTCACCACCGGCCTGCCCACACGCGTTCCGCCGGAGATCATCGCCGCCTTCCAGATCGTGGCAGACGCCTGACTGCTTGGCCATGCGACGAAGCCTCTGCTTTGCGTGCGTCGCCCGGGGGGCGCTACAATGCCCGAATGGATTCGACCTCCAAGACACCGGCCGAGCGGCTGGCGACGCCGCTGCAGTTCGTGAAAGGCGTGGGGCCGCAGCGCGCCGAGCTGCTGGCCAGGCTCGATCTGCACGCCGTGCGCGATGTGCTGTTCTTCTTCCCGCGAGACTATCAGGATCTCACGCAGTTAATGCATGTGGCGGAGTTCGTTGACGATTCGCTGGTCAACGTGCAGGGACTGGTCGAAGAATACGAGCTGCGGGACCTCTCCAACGGCCGCTCGATGTTCGGCGTGCTGGTGCGCGAGGCCACCGGCGCGGTGCGCGCGGTGTGGTTCAATCAGCCGTTCCAAGCGGAGCGATTTCGCCAGGGGCAGCGCGTGCTGCTCACTGGCCGCGTGCGACAACGCGGGCTGGTGTGGGAGATGACTCATCCCGAGGTGAAATGGCTGGAAGGATCCGCCGAAGCGGCACTCGCGGGCATGCAGCCGGTGTATCCGGCGACGGAAGGCTTGAATCAGCACCGGCTGCGCGAGCTCGTCCGCACGGTACTGGACGAGTACACGGACTTACTGGAGGAGGTCTTCCCGGACGAGTTTCTCGCCGCGCACAAACTGCTGCCCTTGAGGACCGCACTCCGCTCGCTGCACTTTCCAGAATCTCGCGATGCACTGGAGCAAGCGCGGCGGAGGTTCATCTATCAAGAGTTGTTCCTGCTGCAACTGGCACTGGCTCTGCGTCGCGGCTCGCGGCAGATCACACCCTCGGCCCCGTTGGAGGCCACGGCTCGCATTGATGCCCGCATCCGTCGGTTGTTTCCCTTTGAGTTGACGGCCGGCCAGAACGAGGCGATCGGCGAGGTGGCGCGCGACATGGCCCGCAACGTGCCGATGAATCGGTTGCTGCAAGGCGATGTGGGAAGCGGCAAGACCATGGTGGCGGTCTACGCGTTGCTGCTGGCGGTGGCGCATGATCAGCAGGCGGCGTTGATGGCGCCCACCGAGATTCTGGCCCGCCAGCACTACGAGACCTTGGGCCGCTTGCTGGTGGCCGGCCGCGTGCGCGTGGGCTTGCTCGTCGGCGGATTGACGGCCAAAGAGCGGAGCGATTTGCTCGCCGGAATCGCGGCCGGCGAGATCGATGTGGTGCTGGGAACGCAGGCGATCATTCAGGCCGATGTGCAATTCGCCCGGCTGGGGCTTGTGGTGATCGACGAGCAACACAAGTTCGGCGTGCGGCAGCGGGCCACGCTCAAAGGCGCCGCACTAGCGCCGCACTACCTGGTGATGACCGCCACGCCCATTCCCCGCACCGTGAGCCTGACGGTCTACGGTGATCTGGATGTCTCCATCCTG
>JBGTDH010000225.1:0-4605 GCA_041748435.1 Pirellulales bacterium | reverse complement strand
GTCAACTGCGCCTTGTTCGTGGAAACCACGCTGGAGACCATCTCCATCGTCTCCAAAAAACTTGGCTCCGGTGGCGGACCGCCTTGACCTAGTTCGCCTGTCACCTCGCCCGGCAATTCCATGTTCTCTCCGAGCACGCCGGTTTCGAAGCCGCCCGTCTCGTCGTCCACAATGATCGGCAACACGTCGACGGCCACACGCGTCATCGTGACTTTGCTGCCAATCCAGATCAGAAACAATAAGAGCACCACCGACCCCACCAGGACCAGCATGGCCATCAGACCGCTGGACACCTGTTCGTAGGGCGAGACGCGCAACGCCACGCGCGGCGGGCAGACAGGCGTGCTGCCGGAAGCCACGGTGTGGGAAGCCACGGCGGGATTGGATCGAATCATGTGCTCCACTTACCTGACACAGCCTGACGCGACACAGTACACGCAGACCGACTTAGAAACGCAGTGCCGGAACTTCTCGCGGTTTTTTCGGAAGCCCTGGCGAGCGCCTGCCTGCCAATATAACTACGCTCGCTCTACGCGGTCCAGCACGCGACGAGAATCGGTACGGCCCTCATCCCCCGAACAACGAAAAACGGCCATCAATGCCGATGGCCCACGGCATGCCGCCCTGCGGCAGAGCGCCCAGATCCGGCGCACCCGAATCGACGCCGCGCAACGGATCGGGCCACTCGGCGGGAAGCGGCTGCCCGGCGTTGAGTGCGGGGCTATCCGCCCGCAAACGCAAGTCGGATGGTTTGCTGTGATCGGTCACCAGGCTAACGAACTTCGGATCGGCGACGCGGTCGTGCATGGTCCAACCCGCTTCGTAGCGCTGGCGGCTCTCCGTAAACAACTTCGAGGCCCGGAACTTCGCGAACGGGTCGCGCGTCAGCGTGGGGCCTTCCTGCACGCCCCAGATCAAGTTGCCCCCTTCGCGAACATTCTCCGGCTGCTGCATGCCAACGAAGCCCACGCCCGGCACTTTCTCGGACTGCACGAAGATGTTGTTGAACACATCCCGCTCGGTCCGCCGCAGCCCTTGCGAGCCGAGGCCGAACAAGTAGCCGTCGCGGAACACGGGCGTGTGCCGCAGGAGCGTGTTGTGATAGAAGTGCAGCACCGGCCAGGTTGGGCTGCCATGATCGCCCGCCAAGTGTCCCTCCTCTCGCAAGAACGCCCCCGCGGGATCAGGCGTCGCCCCCGGAGATTTGTACGTGCCTGCACGCAGATCGAACACATTGCGATACACGAACGCGCCGGTCTTCGGATCGTGATCCAGCGGCGATTCGTCCTTTTCGATCTCGTGCTGCGTCAGCGGAATGAGGCACGCCCCGATGCGATTCTGCCAGATGTACAGCGTGTGATCGCGCAGCTTGGGACCGCACTCCAGACCATCGTCGTTGAAATTGTCCACCAAATTGTGATGGAACTGCAGATTCTTCACGTACCGCAGAAAGGCGAAGTCGTGATCGTCGGTGAACTCGCAATGGGCCAGCTCGATGTTCTCGTTCCCCGGCTGATTGTTCTGCAGCACGACTTGATGGGACGCCGTCCCGCGGTACTTCATATGAGCCCGCGAGGTCCACGGCGCCGCCAAGCCGCGGAACGCAGAGTGAGAGACCTTCACGTTCTTGCAGGCATTCAACAGCAGCCCGGGAAAGCCGCCAAAGACCGTCACGTGATCGATCTCGACGTTCTCGCAGCCATACACATGCAGCATGGGACTGCCCGTGCCGCCGCGCAGCACAAGATCGCGAATGCGCACATGCTTCACGCCGCTGGCGCGCAGCACATCGTCGCCGAAGCCCACGGAGATAATCAGCTTGAGCTTCCGCGGGTCGGTCTCGCCTCGGTAGGCATGCGTGCCCAGTCCGTCCAGCTTGTGATGAGCCAGCCGGATGTGAATACGCCCGGTATCGCGGTTGAACCACAGGCCGGGCCCGCAGTAGAAGCCGGAGTCCCGCATCTCGTTCTTGCCGCCGATCCATAATTCATTGTTCGATCGCAGATCGACCGGGATGCGATACCCGTGCAGCGGTACCATTGACTCTGCAAAGTGCCCCAGCGCCAAGGGCCGCTCTTCCTCGATGCCCCACATCGGCTCCCACGCTCCCGGCAGGAACTGCCGCGGCGCCTGACGATCGTCGGCCGCGTAATAAGTCTTGGTCGAGACATACTCATCCGCTGCCCCACCAGCGAAAGGCTCCCAGTTCGTCGCGGGACTCTCGAAGAACTCTCGCAGCCCGCCATCGACCACAGCCATCTCGTCCGGATAGCCGGCAAGGGTGATCGGCTTCCCCTCTTCGCCGGAGCGCGTGAGCGAAGCCTTCTCGTAATAGACCCCGCCGCGCAAATACAGCGTGTCCCCTGGTTTCAACTGCCGCAGCGCATGCGTCAGCGTTCGCCACGGCGCCGCCTCGGTCCCGGCCGCGGCATCATTTCCCTTCGCGGCATCGACAAACCGCATCTGCCCCTCGGCCAGCGCACGTTGAGTCGCCACCGGCAACGGCCGCATCGGCGCATGCGTGCGATATGCCGCCTCTTTGCCGCCGCTCTCTTGAGCGAACGACGAAGTCGGCAGATTCAGGCCGATCGCTAATAGCCATCCAATGCTCGTCTTCATGTACGTTCTCCACGCGGAATGTATCTCGGGAGTCTACTGTAGTTGAGCGCCTGCGTCGCGCGAAGCGGTCGTGTCGTTGGCATTGGCGGCCATTTCGGCATATATTTCGGCGATGGCCTCAATCGAACCCACGATGCGCACGCTTCCCATCGAGTTGCCGTTGGAGGACATTCGAGCGTTTTGCCGGCGGCACCATATTCTGAAATTGGGTTTGTTCGGGTCGGTGCTGCGGCCCGATTTTCGGCCTGATAGCGATGTCGACGTCCTCGTTGAATTCGATCCCGCTTACATTCCCGGCTTGAGCTTCTTTACCATGCAGGAGCAGTTAGGAGATATCCTGGGACGCCGCGTCGACCTGAACACTTCACGAGACATCAGCCCTCAGTTCCGAGAGGACGTTGTTCTAGGAACCGAGGTAATCTATGGCGATGCCTGACGACCAGTCCCGTCTGGCTCATATGCTCCTGTATGCACGGGACGCGGCCACTTTTGTCCAGGGACGCAACCGCGCCGACCTCGATAGCGATCGCATGTTATATCTGGCGGTGCTGCGGGCGCTCGAAGTGATCGGCGAGGCGGCAACGCATATTTCGCAACCGCTCCGGGTCCAGCACCCGGAAATTCCGTGGGCACAGATCATCGCATTGCGCAATCGCCTGATTCACGGCTACGACGCGGTGGATCCCGATCGTTTGTGGCAGATCCTCACCGCCGACGTGCCCAAGTTGATCAGCGATTTGCAGCTCCTGCTGGCGCAGCCTTGACTGCACTTACCCCAGCCTGGGTGGCTGTTTTTTATGCGCCCTGCAATCCTCTGTTCGGTTCAACATCCATGAGCGCCACAGAAGCCACTATTCGCGATTACCTTGCCGACCATCTCGATGTGTTGGAAAGCGGGCTTACCCTCATCCAAAAGGAATATCCGTTGCGGAATCCCACCGGATCTAAGGGGTATATTGACATTCTAGCGCGCGACGTGCTTGGCAACCGCGTCATCGACAGTGAAGGTCGCGTATTGCGCGCAGCGCGCCACGTGCCGGTGCAATTGATCGACCCTCTAGAACTCTTCAGACATCATCACGTTTATCTCTTCGAAACCGCGTCCGGCAGCGACGAGGCGGAGGAGAAGGTTGTCGAGGCCTTTCGAACTGCCGGTGGGCTGAGCGCTTACCTGCTCCGTCTGAGCTACATTGGTGGCGAATCTCGTGTAATCTATCCCCACGCACTGTATCTGGTGCCCGGCTCGGTGTCACCGGAGGCGCGCCAGAAACTTGAACGTGATCTGACAGAAGAGCTGCCGGAGTTCGATCCTCGTAGTGAAGAAGGTCGAATGTCGATCGAGGAATGGTTCGGTGTGGACATGGTCTCGGCAGTCGGGTCTGACACATTTGAGATTGGATATCCGGAGAAGCTTGATAGCATGCTCAAACTGGGCTGGGAAACCAATCGCGTGACTCGGATTGGAGACGTTCCGAACGCGGCGGCAGCCGACGATATCGAGGTTGTACGCTCGATCGTCGGCACCGAGGGCAAGAACGCTCAGCAATTCCTCCGCGTGACAAGTCCCCGCTTGCACCTGGATTGGATCAACGCGAACGACAGTTTTGAGTATTGCCTTCGTGGCAATGAAGCCTGGTCCCTTGCAGTGGGCTGTTTCTGCGAGCGAGTCGCGTCGGAGCTTCCGGAAGGTACTGTATCATTCGCGATCTACAATCCGCTTGCTCTGCCGTTGTCGCTATTCAAACTCGTGGCGCGCGGCGATACCCGCTACTTGCCCGAATTGGAACTGTTTGCATGGGACGAACACACAAGACAGGCCTCCTTCCTGCTAGGGGGCATTGTCTGGAATGGGCGCAACCGGTGTTCCGCTCGGTGGGTGCGGCCAGCTAGCATCGCTAGCATGAGTTGAGCGTGACAAAAGGGGCCTCTTGTGGCAGGACAATGGGTGTGTGTGAAGAACCATACCCTACCGGCAAGGAGGCCCCG
>JBGTDH010000224.1:0-7318 GCA_041748435.1 Pirellulales bacterium | reverse complement strand
ACTCCTGCCGCCGCTATTGCAGGCCAGCTTGGTATTCATGCTGACGATACCGATTACCCCGATCCCAAAAAAACCGGTATGAAACAACTCATCGCGCTCATCCTCGGCTGCCAATTCACGGCGCTGTTCGCCGCCGAAAAGAAGCCCAACATCGTCTTCATCCTCGTGGACGATCAGCGCAACACCTCGCTGGGTTGCGCCGGCCATCCGCAAATCAAGACCCCGGTCATCGACAGCCTGGCTGCTCGCGGCGTGCGCTTCGAGAACGCCTTCGTGCAAACCCCCATCTGCATGGCGAGCCGCGCCAATCTCTTCACCGGTCTGACCACTTCCGCCCACGGCTATCACGCCAACCCCAGCACCCCCGTGCGCCAGGAGGATTTGGACACCAGCTTCCCCACGCTGCTCCGCCAGGCGGGCTACCAAACCGCCTTTTATGGCAAGCAGCACGTCAACTGGGAGAAAGGCGTCAATGGGATGACCGAAATGTTCGACGACCACGAAGTCCTGCATCGCAAACCCTACCTGAAAACGATGCCCGACGGCAGCCTGCGGCACGTCGATGAGATCATCGGCGACAAGTCGGTCGCGTTCGTCCAGGCGCAATCCGCGAAGAAGCCTTTCTTCCTCTACATCAGTTTCAACATCTCGCACGCCGAGGACGGCGACAAGCGCCCTGGCCACCACTATCAATGGCCGTCCGCGGAGGACGGCCTCTTCGAGGATATTGAGCCGATCCGCCCGAATCTCGACGATCCGAAATACTACCTCGCCACGCCCGATTTTCTAAAGACTACCATCAACCGCACGCGTTATTTCTGGGGATATGACACGCCCGAGAAATACCGCGTCAACCTGCGGGCCATCTACCGCATGTTGGCCGGCATGGACCGCATCGTGTGCCGCGTTATGACGGCGCTTAAAGAGGGAGGCTTCGATGAAAACACCGTCATCGTCTACTCCGCCGACAACGGCTATTACATGGGCGACCGCGGCTTTCAGGGCAAGTGGTCGCACTACGACCAGTCGCTCCATGTGCCCCTGATCGTCTACGATCCCCGCATAAAGCCTGATTTGCGCGGTCGCGTGCTCCAGGAGACGGTCGTCAGCCTCGACATTCCTGCCACCATCCTGGATCTGGCGGTCGTGCCCGTCCCGGCGAAATACCAAGGCGCCGCGCTGACGCCGTTGCTGGCCGGCGCGCACCCGAGCAACTGGCGCACCGATTTCTACGTTGAGCATCACAGCAATCCCGCGAACATCGCCACCTGGTTTGGCGTGCGCGACAATCGCTACACTTACGCCAACTATTATAGGAACGGCGCCGAACTGCTTTACGACCGCGAGCGCGATCCCACCGAGCTCACCAACGTGGCGGCAGACCCTGCCTACGCCGCCATCTTGACCCAGTTCCAGCAGAGAAGTCTCGACTACAAGAAACAATACTCGCGGCCCGCCGTTGCGGCGCCGGCCACCGCGCCCAACCGATGAAGGTTCGTCGTCGCTTTTTGGGAAGGCGTGGCTGGCCAAAGCACTTACTTCGGCCAAACTCAGGCCGCGAAGTTCTCGGCATTCGTCGGCTCCTATTGCAACGACACCAAATCCAGCCCGCCCTTTTTCGTCTCGCCGTCGTGACAATCGGCACAGTGCTGCTCGATGAAGGCGGTCGCGACACGGGGCGGCTCGGCGGCAACGACCGCGACGGACAGCGGCACGGTCAACCCGAGCGCAAGAACCGCGCGGCTGGCGGCGGAACAGGAATGCAGGAGACGGCGGAAACAGGTCATTATCGCAACGTCCCTCGATACTCGTCACAACGCCCGCGAAGCTTCGTGAGCGTCGCCGCTTGAGCAGGATCGCTAATCAAGTCGCGCTCTTCGCGGGGATCGGCGACCAGATCAAACAGTTGCTCCAACGGCGGTTGAAGCTCCGTGTAGCGGACGTATTTCCACTGTTCGGTGCGGACGCCTTCGCTCTTGGGAATGCGTTTCCGGGAACCGGTGGTGTTATAGACGTGTTCGTAGTACCAATCCTCGCGGCCTTTGGCATTAGGTTCTAGCAGCAACGGCTGAAGGTTCTGGCCTTGCATGCTCTCCGGCGCGGGCACGCCGGCCATGGCCAGAATCGTGGGGGCAACGTCGATGTTGAGCACCATTTGCGAGCGACGTCCCTGCTTTTCGACAGGCAGACGCGGATCGCGGACGATCAAGGGGACATGGATCGACTCCTCGTACATCACCATTTTCCGGCCAGCCCGTGAGCGCCATCCAGAGAGCCGTTGTCGGAGATGTGCACGATCACGGTGTTCTCGTCCAGGCCCCGTTCTTTCAGGCCCCGGCAAATCCGTCCAACGGCGAGGTCTGCCCGACTGATATAAGCGTATTCCTTGCGCATGGCAGCCTGGTAGGTCGCGGGGTCCTCCAGCCATTTTGGACTACCGTTGAGGCCGTCGCGCACTCGTTCCGGGAGGGCCGCAAAGGACTTGCGAGTCAAGTTCTCCGGCGGCGGAATGGCGCTGGTGGCATAAGGAGCCTTAAACTCCGCGTCGAAATAGTCCAGAGGTCCATGCGGCTCTTTGAGGGCTACGATCAGGCAGAAGGGATCACTATTCTTGGCTTCCTCCAGGAATCGCTCCGCCTTTTCCTCCATGACGGTCGTCAGGTAGCGATCGCGACCGTCCACCTCTTGCTTAAACGCGATGCTCTGGGGGAAGCCGTACCACAAATCGAACTGCTTTTCAGGAAGGGACAGCTCTTGGCTCACGGCAGGCGACCCAATGGCATATTTGCCGAGGAAAGCGGTGCGATAGCCGGACTGGCGCAACAAGGCGGGAAAGGTTTGCCGCCATTGTGCGGACGAAAGCGGCTTCGCGAAATCCTCGATGCCATGTCGCCGCATGTGCTGGCCGGTCAAGATGCTGGCCCGGCTGCTGCAGCAAATTGCAGTGGTCACGAACGCTTTCTCAAACAGGACGCCGCTGGCAGCCAATTGGTCCAAATGCGGAGTCTTGAGGACCGCATTGCCCGTGCAACTCAGGCCGTTATAGGGCTGATCGTCGGTGATGAAGACGACAAAGTTGGGGCGTACCGGCGCCGCTGCCCACGCCGATGAACAGATGAGGAGCGATGAGAGGATCGACGGCAGAAGTTTCATTCGCGGTTTCGGGATGTGGGCGCAGGGGGAAGAAGCGGCCCTGGCGGTCGAAACCGCCCGTTCACGCGCACTGACTTGGGCCGCAAAGAGGTCGACGTTCCGGCCGCGGAAAAGGGCGCATCGGGATCTAAAAGTACCTCAGTTTCTGGCTTTCAAGTCAAAGCTCAGCACATTCTCCCCGTCGGTTGCGATCTCCGCTTCCAACGTCGAGTCGGTATTGAACTGCTTGGGCAAATACTGCTCCTCGATCGACACTTGCATGTTCTCGTCAATATCGAAATCTGTCTTCCCTGTGGGGCGAAAGGCCAGGATCTCCACGCGATAGCTGCCTGCCTTGCCGCCAGACTCCTGCTCGATCTTGAATCGGCCGTCCACGATTTCGCACCCAACGGTATCGCCGGCCCCTTTGGGATACAGTGTGATCACGCCCTTGGCCACCGGCATGCCCTGCCAGGAAACGGTTCCCGATATTCCATGCCGCGCCTCTTCGGCATTGCAGCCACTCAACACCAGCAGCGCGACTAACCCGCAGACTGCGGGGATGAGGCGAGAGTCCATGGCGCGGCGCAGTTGGAAACTTGACAGCATAGCTCCTCACTCCAATTGTGCCACTTCGCCTCCGGCCCTCGTGCTCAGCGCGCGGTAGACAACCAGAGAAATCGAATTTGACACGAAGCGAACTGAACCGTCGCACAACAGAACTTGCACCCCTCCGGGATGGCGACTTCGCGACGCCAGTGTGTATTGCGGGATGGCGCCGCCATCGACGCACGGCAAATTCAACTTTGGGTTGTCGACGCAGTTGCCGCGGTCGGGAGCAAGGCTGTTCGGCGACAATTCCGTGCTGATTTGATAGCAGGCAGTGTCGTCATTCCAAACCCGGCCGCGGCGATCGGTAGTTCCCGCAGGCGACGGAGCCTGAAGCATCTCCATCATCGCGAAAGTATTTGACGTTCCGTCAAGGATATCATTGAAACGGACGAGGTCACTGAGTTCGCCGCCACCGGGGCGGCGGGCGAAATAAAAGGCTCCCTTCTGGTTCGTGGCTGTTACCAATGCCGTTCCCATGCCCCAATTCACGCCATAATTGCCTTTGTAGTCATCGGTGTTGTTGCTTTCCATCCGCCGGGATTCGTCGCTGGGACATTGCCAGACCGACCAGTACGCGAACAAAATGGGAAAATTCGCCGCCGGCTGGTTTTGAAAGTTTACGGAATCGTCCCATACATCTCCGCGAGCGCCCTGCTCCAGGTGATCCAGCATGTACCGAATGAACGGCGTCCGTATGTACATGTTCTGTGCGGGATTATTGGGATTACGACCGACCGAGCCCGGGGGCAAGGACTTACGCACATCGGAATAGTTGTGGATTGCGATCCCCAGTTGATGCAGATTGTTGGAACACTGCCTTCTGCGGGCTGCCTCGCGGGCTGCCTGCACTGCCGGAAGCAGCAGCGCTATGAGAATGCCAATGATTGCGATGACCACCAGCAGCTCCACAAGCGTGAAACCGCGCTCTCGTCGCCTAATCATGGAAATGCTCCTTAATGATGAGGGGAAACGGGCTCGTGATTGCTGAGTCCCGCCGGCTTTCCCAGGACTCCAACCCTCTGCAAGAGGCGCACGCGAGGGCGGCGACTCCGGCTTGCTCGTGCGAGCCTTGCACCTCGCACGAAGCGCTGCATGAATGCAGACAAATATCCAATTAACCGCGACGGTTAGCCCTGAAGTTGAATGTTTTTCGTTTTTTCCGGCTAACGGCCAGCCCTTTCCGGCTATCTAGCCAGTGATGACGCAGTCACCCGACAAGTCCGACTTGATCCGCCTGATCAGCGCCTCTCAGGGAGCGTTGATGGGATACATTCTAAGCCTTTGCCGGAATCGCGACGACACGCAGGACATCCTTCAGGAAACCAACGTCGTCCTGTGGGAGAGAATCGATCAATTCAAGCGGGGCACGAATTTCAAGGCATGGGCGTTTCGCATCGCCTATCTGCAGACGCTGGCGCACTTGAAGCGACAGAAACGCGGCCAGAAACTGAGATTCTCGTCCGAGTTGGTCGAATTGCTGGCCGTCGAAGCTCCGCCCGTGCTTTCCGATTTCGAAATCCGGCAAGCCGCGCTGCGCAGGTGTCTGGAGGGGCTCAAGGCCGACGACGCGGAAATCCTGCAAGGCTATTATGTCGAGCGCAAGTCCCTCGCCGAAATTGCCGCAGCGTTGCACCGGAGCGTGGGAGCGCTGAAGCAGGTTCTCTTGCGATTGCGACGCAGCCTCAGGTCCTGTATCGAACATCGCCTCAACGGAGGGCTGGAAAGTGGGTGATTCGCACGGCATGCCGGACAAAATTGCCGATTTCGTGCAGGTGATGAGCGAAGGCGAGCTGAGCGCCTCGCAACACGATGCACTTGAAAGGCTGCTGCTCGAGGACCGGGAGTCCCGTAAGGAGTACATCCAGGCCTTGGCGTTCGAGGCCATGCTGATGTGCGAGTTTCCGGCGCCGACGACTCTGCCCGATTCGGTCGCCGCGCCACCTTCCGCGCGACATTGGACGTCGTGGCCCTATGTCGCGGCAGTATCGCTCTCGATGGCGGGGGTCGCCTTTTTAGCGCTTTGGCTCGGCTTGCAATCGCTCCGCGACGGCGAGGGTTCCGTCGCAACCGTCGACACGGAGCCGGAGCTAATCGCTCAAGTCGCGACCGTCACGGTTGCGGAACAGGGCGCGAACGGACTGACGCCGGGAACTCGTCTTTCGCTGGAGACAATCGACCTGCCCGAAGGGCATCTGGAAATCCTGTTTGATTGCGGAGCCGTCATCAGCATGGCGGGACCGGCTCGCATCACGCTGGAAAGCGACGTCCGCGCGTTTCTGCATTTTGGGAAGCTGGCAGTCGACGTGCCTAAAGAGGCCGTCGGGTTCATTGTTCAGACGCCAACCAGCCACGTGCGAGATCTGGGCACTTCGTTTGCCCTGCAAGTAGCGACGAATGGGCAAACCGAACTGCACGTGCTGGAAGGATCGGTGGAGGCGACGAACGTGGCTGGCCCCGTGGTGCGGACGGAAATCGTCAATCAGGAACAAGCCCTGCTGTTTAGCGGCGACAACGTGCAGCAGGTGAAGTACGAGGGGCAGCGCTTTCGCCGGCCGGCTTCCGACGAGACGATTCCCGGCAAGTTCGTGCATTGGCCGTTCGACGACGCCGAGCAGTCGACGATGCTCGATTCCGCAGGGAAATACAAACTCGAACTGCGAACGCAAGAATCTGAATCTCCGCTTGCCGGAACGGAACACGGGCAAGGCGTCTTCGGAGGGTGCCTCACTCTGGCGCGTCGCGGTCAGTACGCCGTCAGCGATTACGAGGGCGTTTCCGACAGCCGTGCCAGGACGATCGCCTTCTGGGTGCGCATCCCCGCGACTTCCGCGCCGGAAAATGGCAACTGCCTCTTGAGTTGGGGAGTGCCCGAACCGCGGAGGAAGTGGGAAATGAATTGGAATCGCGCGTCGGCGGCGGGACAGATTGGCGCCATTCGCGTGGATTTCGGCCGCGGATACGTGGCTGGCAGCACGGATCTGCGCGACGGACTTTGGCATCATGTGGCAGTCGTCTTTCATGGCGGCAAGGACGCGAACCTCGCGACGCACCTGAAGCTGTACGTGGACGGCAAACTGGAGACGGTCACCGGACGCCGGCCGCAACGAATCAACACGCTGACGACAGCGGCAGATTCGGCGCCGGTGACGATCGGCCGTTACATCGACCGGCGCAGCTCGATTCCGAAGGCGTGCTTCGAAGGGCAGTTCGACGAACTGTACATCGTCGAGGGGGTGTTGACGCCGCAGCAAATCGCGTCGCTCCGAGACAATAACCGGCTGGAATGACCAGACGTTGATGAAACGACGGTCATCATCGGAATTGTTCTGTCGTTCAAGGCTCAAAACACGAATCCCTACGGAGGAGATTCTCGCGGCCGATGAGAGGCCGCTGAACGTCCTCGTGTGCGACGTCTCAGATTATCTGACCGGGCTTGTGCCGCTTTAGCTGTCTGGACGTGGGGATGTTCGGGATAGTTGGGTAGGCGCATAAAAAACGGGCGGTGGGAGCCGCCCGTTGTGTCGCTGGGGATCTGGAAGAATCGCTCGATCAGTCCGCCAGGCGGCCGGATCGC
>JBGTDH010000223.1:0-9273 GCA_041748435.1 Pirellulales bacterium | reverse complement strand
GATTGGGATTGCCGATACTCCTTTGCCAAATTACTCGCATCTTCCCCAGGTCGTGAAATTCGGCGGCAAGTTGAAGTGCCAACTGCAACTCTTGGCTGAAGCCAAGCGATTGTGTAATCTCGCCCAATCGATGAACAACTTGGTTTGTGTGAGCCAACCACGCAATCGGTTCTTGCGCAGTCTTCGACGAATCGTCATCCGCAGACTTGGGGCGAACGTACCAACGCCAATAGCGGCCGTCGAACTCGCCTAATGATCCGTTCGACGACGGTTGTTCGCCCTCGACGTCGGGTTCCAGATCCAGCTCACAAATCAAGCGCATCTCGTTCAGTGGCCTCGGAAACGGGTCGTCGCTGCGTAATCGTTGGCGACGTTTGACCGTCCGACTCCTGTCGACGAAATAGAAATCAGCGACGTCGTATTGCAGGTCCTCGGTGAACCGTTCCTCGCCGTTGAGCAGTCCGTGGCTCAATCCGCCGGCAAGCGGAGGTAGCAGAACCGTGCAACCCCCGAGGTCAAGCGCGGGTTTGTTTTGCCTATCCCGCCGAACTAGATCCGGCAAGAACCATATCCGCGCGGTGCCATCTTCATCAATCACCCATGCCGCCAGTGGATTCTCAGGATGGTCTTCCGCGTCCCGCGCGGCGATCTTGTCAAGTTGTTCAAAGACTTTGTTCTTGCCGATTGTCGGACCGGTCAACACCTCGTGGGGTTTAAGCGGGTAGAGCTCCAACAAATCTTCGAGCCGAAATCCGTTCTGTTCCAACACGTCACGGGAAACCAATTGCACTTCGTTGCGCCAGGCGATGGTGGTTTGTGGCGGGTCGTATTCGCTCTTGCCATGAAGATACTCCTCCACAGGGGGACGACCAGGAAGCTTGCCGCGAATCGTGGTGAGAGTCCACGAGTCGAATAGAATGTCGGAGGTTTGCAGTACCGTAGGGGGCGGTGCGAAGGCACCAATGCGTGCATTGCCGGAAAGCCTCGCAAGGGCGCTGGGACTGCCGTCGCCGTTGAGTTGTGACAGTAGGACAAGCGTTTTCCCCAGTCTTGATCCGTAGTCGTTGTCGTCGAAGCTTGTCGGATGCACGACATCGATTGTCGTATCATTCCTCATGCCAAAACGATTCACGCGCCCGAAGCGCTGGGCCATGCTGTCAAAAGTTGAAAGGTCGCACACTAGATGATCCGCTGAGAGGTTTACGCCTACCTCGCCGGCGCTGGTGCAGACTAAGAAGACCGTTCCCTCTTGTGGCACGATCTGCCAACGCTCGCTTTCAGGAGCGTCGTCGTTCGGCGGAGGGAGGAAGCGGGCGAAAATGGGACACGCGTCCGCATGCCGTGGGTCTGCCATGCGATCGCGTTCCAAGCCGCGCATGGTGCCCGTGAGCTGTTGGACCGCCTGCTTCTCTTTTCGCAGCTTGGCGACGACCTTCTCCACGTCCTCAACTTTGCAAGCGAAGACTAATACGGCGGCGTTCTTTGCGTTGTGCGCCAGTGCGAAGTCGGCAAGCTCCTCTGCGAGCTTCTTTTCGTCCTTATTCGGGTGCAACTGAATGGTCTTAGTCGCCTCAAGTCTTTGCTTGACGGTGGCATCTGCTCGATCGTCGTCGGAAAGCATGAATTGCGCCGCCCCGCCCCGTGACGTGGCCGAAAGTTCCATGACCTTGAACTGTTGGAACTCGCCGGAACGCGTTTGCTCTTTCATAATCGCGACCAACAACTCTTGAAATGCGGGCTCCAGGTGCGCCTCGTCGTGAATCAACAGAACGTCCTGCCCAAGGAAACCCGCATGCAATGGCTTGGCCTTCATCCCAATGCCGTACCCGCTGAACAACAATCGGCTGCCGATCATGTCGACCGTGCCGACGATGACGGCCGGGCGGGACGGATCCGCGGACCATTCGCGGTTGTCGGCGAATTGCCCTCGTAGGGTACTGAGGGCGAGCAAGCCGATGATTTGCTTCAAAGGATGACCGTCATCCAGCGCCGCAATCCTCCGACGGTACTTTTCGACTTCTTCGGTCGTCTGGTCGACGACCGTTCGGCGATTGACCACATAGACCAACCGGCGCGGCATGCGATGCGGATACGTGGCCAGGGCGATAAGCCAAACCGCCACAACCGAAGTCTTGCCAAGGCCAGTCGGCAAGTTGCACGACGATGGGATGTGGTCGTCGGCATCGGAAATGAATCGCTCGTACAACGCGCACTGCCAAGGAAATGGATCGTTTCCGGTGAGCACACGAAAGGCAGAGTCGAAGTCGATTTGTTGGGACATCGAATTGGTCGCAATAGGTGGATGAGTGCTCATGTGTGACATCACTTCAAGAGACTTGGCAGCGTCTTCTTCTTACGGAGGCTGACGAGAGTCCAGAGGAGGTCGTGTTCGTTGTGGCAGCCGGTGACCGTGGAGGCGGAGGCGAGTAACTCACTGCGGAGCGAGGGATCACAGAGCATGCGATCGATCGAGCAGCCATGCTCGCGCTGAAACATCAACCAGGTATCGCGGAGAGCGTCGTGGTGCATGGAAACCTCCTTAAGCGACGAATTCGAGTAAGGTCGTGTCTTCGGCCAACATGCGTCGCGCCCGATGGAGATGCGTTCTGTGTGTGACGTCGGCTTTGGGAGGAGAGTCAAACCGATTCGCTGCCTCCAATGATTCACGAATTGCGGATCGATACGTTGCTGGTAGAGAATCGATCGCGCCCTTGAGTACCTGCCGAATCTCGGCGAGCGTGTCGTATGGCTCATCGATTCGACATTCGTCGAAGCCGACTAAGTAGGTTCGCTCCGCCTTTGCGCGAGCCGCTCGTCGCCGGAGCTCGTCAACCATCAAGTCATGCGCTTTGCGTATCAGCGCACCCGCACACCATGTCTGGGCCCAAGGGAACCGTTCCGCGTGTGCAACGCACGCGCGACAAAGATCCGAGTACAGTTCATCGCCGTACTGATAGCGCCGTCCGATTGCCCGGACGGGTTCCGCAACGGATTTCAAGATCGGCAGGAAGTCGTTCATGGCAAGGCCTCTGGGTATTTGCCGATAATCCGAACGCCAGCTCCGTCGTGTTGCATAAACCGTTTTGAATGCTGCGAAGCAGTTGACGATATAAGATCCGATCGCCATACTACTGGGACGGTGGCGAAAGAGCAACTAGCTGCGTCTCCGCGGCAACTCCGCGGCCACATTGAAGGTGAATCCTGCGCAGCAGTCAGGCGTCGGTAGCCTCCCCTTCCGCGGCTGAGAAGCCGCGGCCCCATTGAGGTAGTTTGAGTTTGGCCGAGAATGGCTGCATGGTCATGCCGGAATTGGAACCCTCACCCCTGCCCTCCCTCACCCTGCCCTCCCTCACCCTGCCCTCTCCCTCACCCTGCCCTCTCCCTCACCCTGCCCTCCCTCACCCTGCCCTCTCCCACCCTGCCCTCACCCTGCCCTCTCCCTCACCCTGCCCTCTCCCTCACCCTGCCCTCTCCCAAGGGGAGAGGGTGAGCGTGCAGGGCACCTCGTTGCCGGAAGGCACGGAGGTGAGCGTGGTGGTTGCGGCTGCGCCAAGGGACGCAAGCAGGCGCCCTCACCCTACCTATTCCCCACCGTCGAACGGTGATTAACGTTCAGTAGCGTAGGGAACGATTCAACTACCCGGTTCAAAAAAGATTGAAGGCGGGGCAACGGGAGTCGAGAGGCAAGGGTCGAGAGTCGACGAGTGACGACGCTTTCCTCTCGCGGAGCGAGAGGCCTAGTGCGCCTATGAAGGCGTTTGATCCGCCTTGCCCTTCGCGCCGGCGTCGAACAGGCCTTCGGTTAGCGCGGCTTCGGACGCCGGCGGCGTTTCGTGGTCGCGTGGATTCGGTTGCGGGGCCGTGTCCGGTTGATGCATAATCTAGCTCTGAAATAGCCGCGTCGCATGAGGAGTTGATCCGTCGGTCTCCCAACAGGTCCCGCCACCGCATCATCATGAAAGCACCCTGGCATCCTTTTGACTTACGGGAGATTGGGCGATTCGCGGTCTTCGGATGCTGGCTTCTGGGTGGCGCCGGCGTCTGGTCTCTGTCCCCGGCTTTCGCGCAGGCGGATGAGGCAGAGAAAGCCGTGACGGCGAATGCAGTCGCGCTCACAGGAAGGGTTGTTGACGCCGACGGCAAGCCGATTCCCAAAGCCCACGTGTTGGTCGTGCGCAAGTCGTGGCCCAACTCTCGGTTCCAGACGGAGAGCCTTGCAACGACGACGGATTGGGACGGGAAGTACGAAATCGCCCAAGCGTATGTGCTCGGCCAAAAAAGCGAGTTCCTGGTCTCGGTGGATCATGCGGGCTATGCAATGACGAGCGTCTACTACGAGAATGTCGCTGGAAGGAAGCTCGAGGACGGCCAGCTCATTTTGTCACCCGCCACTCCGACGACGATTCGGATCGTTGATTCCCAGGGGAAGCCGCTCGGGGGGATCGAGTTTTATGTGTCGCAGCGACAGTCGCCCGACGGCGCGCGGCATCTGATCTATCCGTTGACTGCCCAGCGAACGACGGCGCTCTGGAAGAAGACCGATTCGCAAGGACGTGCAGCACTGACGGCGGTCCTTCCGAAGGATAAAGCCACGATTGTGATGAAAATCGATGGCGTCCGCCGAGATCTGCAATTCGAAGTCGACTTCAAGGCAGGGGACAAGAAGGAGATTGAATTGGTCGTGGGGTCTGTGTCTCGCGCCGAGCCGCGTCCGGCGCCCGATGCGAAGCTGGTCGATTGGGTCGCCAGACACTCCATCGCGCTCAAGACGATCGACCCGTCCGACGATGACTTTGGCGACCTGGCGCCCCTCAAAGATCTTATCGGGGACCGCCGCATCGTGCTGCTGGGGGAACAGTCGCACGGCGACGGCGCGGTGTTCCATGCCAAGACGCGGCTAATCCGATTCCTGCACCAGGAAATGGGGTTCGACGTTCTGGCGTTTGAGAGCGGCCTGTACGACTGCCGCCGCGCGTGGCGGGCGTTTTGCGACGGCGACGGCCCCACGCCATTCGCGGCAGCGCAGTTGGGCATTTTCGGAATCTGGACTGGCAGCAACGAGATGCAGCCATTGATCGAATACCTGGGGAGCAAGGCGCGCACCCCCCGGCCGCTGGAACTGGCCGGCTTTGACGATCAGATGACGGCGCTGGCCTCGCGACGCCACCTTGTCGAGGACGTTAAAGGATTGCTGGCGAACCTGGGAGACAAGCGAATCGACGCGTCGACGCAGGCGCTGCTCATCGAGTCGCTGGAATCCTTGGCGCGCAGCGAATCGCTCGCGGAACGCCTAAGCCCTTTCGTTGTGGGGTGCGAAAAAATCGAACAGGCTTGCGCGGCTGCCGGGGACGGCAAGGACCGCGATGCGACGGCCGAGTTTCGGTTCTGGGGCCAATACTTCAAGAGCCTGCGCGCACTGGCGCGGCGGATCGAATTGAAACAGGACGTGGCGGCTTCAAGCAGCATGCGCGATCGCCAGATGGCCGAGAATCTGGCCTGGCTGGCAACCGATCTCTACCCCAACCGCAAGATCATTGTGTGGGCGGCCAGTTTCCATCTGATGACCAATCCGCAGGTGATCCTTCGCACCAACGGCACTCCTGCATACCCCCAAACGAAAACCATGGGGCACGAGCTGCAATCACTGCTGGGGAAACAGGATTGCTTTACGGTCGGATTCACTTCGTTCACGGGACGTGCCGGCCCCTGGTTTCGGGCACCGCGGCCGGTTCCCCCGCTCCCAGCGGGTTCGCTGGAGGACATTCTCGAAGCGACCGGAAGGGAGCAGTTTCTGCTGAGCCTGCGGCAGCCGGGAGAAGACGCCAAGTGGCTTTCGGATCAATGGGTGGCGAGCCCGCTGGGATATGGTCCTCTCGTGGCCGATTGGACCCAGGTCTTCGACGCCCTTATTTTCATCCGCACCATGTACCCCTCGACGCGGTTTGAGGGCACGGCGCCGCACGACGGCAAGTAAGGTCCCCTGGAGTCCGCGATGCGCGCTGGGCTGGCCGCGGGGCTGTCGTTCCCGCATCCTAAACGCGAGTTGCAGTCCTGCAAGCCTGACGCTACTTGTTGGCATCTGCAAGCAAGTCGGCAAGCCACCGCTGCGCTGCGAAAGTCCAGCGGGAGAACGGATAGCCTTGAGCGCGCAGACCCTTGCCATGGCCACCCCTCTCGTACACGTGCAGTGCCACAGGAACGCGCGCTTGCCGCAGGCTTAGCACGAAAGGCAAGGCGCCTTCGATGTACTTATCGTTGAGCGCGAAAGCCACAAAGGTCGGCGGCGTCTGGTTGCGCTGCGCGTGGGCAAACTCGTCGGCCAAGGTGCCATCCTTGCCCGACAGGTAGGCCGGATAGATCAGCAGACAGAAGTTCGGCCGACAGGACGCCTTGTCGTGGGTATCCAGTGGCTCGTAGCTGCGGGTTTGGTAGCGGTGACAAGTCTCGGCGGCCAAATGTCCTCCGGC
The DNA here is from genome assembly GCA_041748435.1 of Pirellulales bacterium. Classification (GTDB taxonomy): domain Bacteria; phylum Planctomycetota; class Planctomycetia; order Pirellulales; family JBGTDH01; genus JBGTDH01. The sequence goes on along the minus strand of JBGTDH010000223.1, from coordinate 2,806 downwards.
GGAGAAGCCCAGGACGCCGATCCATTCGGGATCCACGCCGAGCTCGGCGGCACGTGAGCGCACCAAACTCACGGCGCGCTGGGCGTCCTGAAGAGCGACCGGGACACCGTCTCGTTGGGGCACGCGGTACTTAAGCAGGAATGCCGTGATGCCCTGCTCATTGAGCCAGCGGCCCACCTCGACGCCTTCGTGCTGCGAAGCCAGGATTCTATAGCCGCCACCAGGGCAGATGATCACACTCCGGCCGTCGGGCTTCGTGGGACGCATCACCGCCAGCGTCGGTCGCACTACGTGGGTGATCCTCAGGACATTATCGGGGCCGGGGAGCGTGGTGTTGGTTTCCTGCACGTCGGCATCGCCTGCGATGGGGTCATCGGACCGCGTGCCCGATGGCCAGAGGGGAAGGATGGGCACGTCCGGGCCAAACAGCTTCCGCAGCTCTGCGTCACCAGGACTGAGGCTGGCGTCAACGAGCGCGTCCGAAGTTGGCTTCGTCGACACATCTGCAGGCTCCTGCGGCGCAACGCTGGCAGCTCCCGCGGTGTCGGTCGGATGCGTCAGACCCTGCTTGACCTGCGCCTCCTGAAGTTCCAGCCACGCATTGCTGGCTTGGAGAGCCTGCTGATCGAGAATCTTATGGTCATGCAGAAAGCGGGCTGCTTCGTAGCCCCAGCCCAGCAGTGGGTAACGATCAAAGCAGCCTCCGTGGCCGCCGGAGGAAAAGACGTGCAATTCGGCCGAGATGCCGGCCTTGCGCAAGGCCGCCAGGTAGCTGACGCAGCCCACGGTGAACTTGTCGGGGCGTACGACCGTGATGAAAGTCGGCGGCGTCCTGGCAAGAGTCATCTTCTCTTGCGCTAGGGCCGGGTCGGCCTTGAGTTCAAGGATCGGATTGGTCAGATATGCTGGGTACATGAGCAGACAGAAATCGGGCCGACAACTGATGCGGTCATGCGCATCAATCGGGTCGTAGCTGCGAGTTTCGTGGTGATTGCTGGCCATGGCGGCCAGATGCCCGCCCGCGGAAAAGCCAACGATGCCGATCTTGGTTGGGTCCAGCCGCCACTCATTGGCCCGCGAGCGAAGCTGTCCCAGCGCCCGTTGCGCATCCATGAGCGGCAACAGATAAGGGGGAAGATCGGGCGAGCGGCGCGGGACGCGATATTTCAGGAGGACGGCCGTAGCGCCCATCTCGCCCAGCCATTTCGCGCCTTGCACAAAGGAGGCGGTTTCCAGTGTTCCGTAGCCACCTCCAGGACAGAACAGGAGAGTCACACCCGTGGAGCGCACCTTCTTGGGCGGCGGGACGATGATCATTTCCGGCTTCACAACCGGGCGAAAGAGGAGCGTCCCTTCCGCAGTTTTCTGAAACCCGTCGCCCAGTTTCGGCCTGGTCTCACCCGGGCCAAAGCCTTCTGGCCAGAGCGGCACAACGGTGGAATCGTGGCGGCCCAGCGCGTCGAACAGTGTCTGGTTGCCATCTTCAGCCCAGAGAGGACTGGCAAAAATCCATGCAGCTACCACGAGGATGGTCAGTTTGATCATCGGCTTCCTGGCGAGGGGCTGAGCGTGCTGTGCGGCCTGCCGGCGGCACTGCCAACGCTTGGCACATAAGCGTAAACTGCTTTTGGCGCTTTACCCTACAGTGGGCGGTGAGGGGCTCGAACCCGCGACCTTCTGGGTGTAAACCAGACGCTCTAACCAACTGAGCTAACCGCCCGATAGCTCAATCGTACTGGCGATTGACGCAGGGTGTCAAACCGGCCTCGCGGCGTTTGCTCTGCCTGTTCGTGGTCGATCGACGATCAAGATTTCGTGCAGATCCGCGATTCTGGCGCGCCTCGTTATTATTGCGTGACGTGGCATGCCAGATGCTCCTCTTGCTGCGCGACCAATTACCTCTTCGAACAACACGAGGCGAATCATGGCAGGAAAAATGGACCAAGCCAAAGGGCGCGTTAAAGAAGCCGCTGGCGCTTTGACCAACGACAAGAAGATGAAGCGCGAAGGGAAGGTTGACCAAGCCGCCGGCAAGGTCAAAGAGGGCGCCGGGAAAATCATCGATAAGGTTAAGGGCGCTGCCAAGAAGTAGTGGCAAACCGCACGGCTGACATACACTGACGAGCGACGTCGCCGAGTTGGCGACGTCGCTTTTTTGTTATCGTATCTCAATCGTCAACTCGACAATTGATTCAGACAGCCGAGCATGTAGTCAATGCTCTCCCGCGTGAGACGCTCGACGCCGGGGGTGTAGTCGAACACTTCGACAGACACCCAGCCTTGATAGTTGATTTGCCCCAGCGCCTCGAAGATGGGCAGGAAATCGATCTCCCCCATGCCGGGTCCCAGACGGTTGGCGTCGTTGGCGTGAAAATGCACCAGGTAGGGCGCGTTCTCGCGGATCAGGTCTGGAATAGGACGGCCTTCGCTCGACATGGCTTTGCAGTCCAAGTGCAGCCGGCAATAGGGGGAGCCGACCATTTCGATCAACCGCACCCCGTCCGACGCGTGATTCAGAAAATCGCCCTCGGCCGGACCAAGCGGCTCGACCGCCAGGATGCAATCGTTGTCCTCGAAGGCCGGCAGGGCAGCCGTGAAGACTTCGGCCGCGTAACCCATGGCTTGATCCATGCTCACGCCGGGCAGCAGGTTGCGCTGCAGCGGCGAGCCAAAGACCATCAGCTTGCCCCCCAGGTCCCGGCACAGGCGGGCCAGTTGCTTGAGATACTCCGTGGTCGCGCGGCGGACCGCGGCATCCGGGCTGGTGAGGTAATAGCCCGTCGTCTTGGCCAGCAGCCAGTGCAGG
>JBGTDH010000222.1:0-9542 GCA_041748435.1 Pirellulales bacterium | reverse complement strand
GTGTTCCAGCCGTGGCTTACCATCTGGATATTGTGATCATAAGCCATCCAGGCAATGCGGCGGGCTTCGCTCAAGCCGCCGCACTTGGTGGCGTCCGGCTGAATGATGTCGACCGCCCCGCGCTCAATCCACGGCAAGAACGCTTGCCGGCGCGTGAGCACTTCACCCCCGGCGATAGGCACCGGGCTAGCGCGGCGAAGCAAGATGTAACCTTCCAGATCGTCCGGTGTCAGCGGCTCCTCGAACCAGCCAATGTCGTACTGCGCGAGCATCTGACTGGTGCGCAAGGCCCACTTGTACCCGTGCGGCCAGAATTGCTCGCTGCCACCGGCATCGACCAGCAGATCGACATCCGGCCCGACCGTATCGCGGGCGGTGCGAACGAGCACTTCATCGAACTGCGCGCTGCGACGCCCGAACGGCCGCCAGCCGAGCTTGATGGCGCGAAAGCCGCGTTCGACCGTAGCCAGCAGCGTGTCGCGCAGACGGTCCGGCTCGTCGAACAGGATCGATCCATAGGGCTTGATGCGCGAGCGATAGTTGCCCCCGAGCAATCGCGAGACACTCTGGCCGCAGGCCTTGCCCATCAGGTCCCACAGCGCGATATCGATGCCGGAGATCACATGCTCGATGGTGCCGCCGCGGCCTTGCCAGAAGGAGCTTTGCCGCAGCTTCTCGCTCACGCGCTCCGGCTCCAGGCCAGACTCTCCTTGCCACAGCGGGCGAAGAAACTTGACTCCGGCAGCCGTCAGCTGCGAGTTGGTGAACACGCTGCCCAGGCCGATCAGGCCGGCATCGGTGATCACTTCCAGCAGCGTATGCAGATCGTCCTGCGGCTCGTGACCTTGCGGCCAGCCGCCATCGACGGTGCCGCCGCGCAGGGGATGAAGCTGGATGTCGACTATCCGCATGCTGTGTTTCTCAGGCGCGCGGCGGGTCGCGCTCGTCACGCTCTCGCACCGCGGCGATAGGCCGTGGCGGCTGATGCGGACCATCGAATCGCAAGTGCATCCGCAGGGCCGATTCCTGGCCCGTGGGCGGTTCGTGATGTTTCGCGCGAGGGGAGTTCATCCGTGACCTCCGGGAGATTGGTAACGACAAGTCTCAACGACCGCTAGCTTATCTCGGCGAGTAGCTATCTACAAGACGAGGTCCGGCAATCCGTGTTACGTCGCCGGTCCATTTGGCATCACTGCTTCAGCATCCTATATTGGCTGCATGAAACGAGCGTTGGTTCTGGTCGATCTTCAGAACGATTTCCTGCCTGGCGGCGCTCTGGCCGTGCCGGAGGGAGACCAGGTCTTGCCGCTTGCGAACCAGTTGCAGCCGCGGTTCGATCTGGTCGTGGCCACGCAGGATTGGCATCCGCCGGAGCATGGAAGCTTTGCCGCGAACCATCCGGGCAAGCAAGTTGGTGATCTGGTGCAACTGGCCGGTGCGTCGCAAATTCTCTGGCCGGTGCATTGCGTGCAGCACACGCGCGGAGCAGAGCTCTCGGCCGAGTTGCACACGGACCGCCTGGCCTGCATCTTCTTCAAAGGCACGGATCCTCTGATCGATAGCTACAGCGGCTTCTTCGACAACGGCCATCTGCGCGCCACCGGCCTGGGCGATTACCTGCAGGAACAGGGAGTGGAAGCGGTCTTCGTCCTGGGCCTGGCGACCGATTATTGCGTGCGGCACACGGCGCTCGATGCCACCCAGTTGGGATTTGCCACCACGCTGATCCTCGATGCGTGCCGCGGCGTGAACTTGCAACCCGCTGACGTGGAGAAGGCCATCGACGACCTGCGCCGCGCCGGCGTGCACATCCTGCAATCGCGGGAACTGCTGGAGGAATCGCCCTCGTGAGCTTGCCATCCGACGCGGAAGTCATGCATACCGGCCGGTTTCTGCGGCTCATCCAGCGCGGGCGGTGGGAGTTTGTGGATCGCATCAATGCCAAGGGGGCGGCCGTGATTGCGGCGCTCACGCCCCAGCGCCGCGTGCTGCTCATCGAGCAGTATCGCGCGGCCTTGGATCGTGTGGTGATTGAGATGCCGGCTGGGCTCGTGGGAGACGAAGGAGATGCTCACGAGCATTTCGCCGTGGCCGCCACGCGGGAGTTGCTGGAAGAGACGGGCTACGAAGCCGCAGAGATGATCGAGGTGGCGCACGGCCCGCCCACGCCCGGCCTGGCAAGCGAACTGATTACGTTCTTTCTAGCCCGCGGCTTGCGGAAAGTGAGCGCCGGCGGCGGCACGGAGCACGAAGACATTCGCGTGGTCGAGGTGCCGCTGGAGGAAGTCGACGCCTGGCTGCAGCAGCGAGCCAAGGAAGGCATGTTGATCGACCCCAAAGTCTACACGGGCCTGTACTTCATTCAGCGCGCGGAAGCGAGTTAATTTCGCATGACCCGCACCATCGCACTGTTCGGCGGCAGCTTTAATCCTCCGGGGCGGCATCATCGCGCCATCTGCGCGCGGCTGGCGGACGAGTTCGACAAGGTGGTGGTCATTCCTTGCGGGCCTCGGCCGGATAAGCCGACCACGACCGATGTGCCGCCGATCCATCGGGCGGTGATGGCCGATCTGAGCTTTCGCCGACTGCCGAACACGCGCGTCGATCTGTTCGATCTGGAGCAGAGCACGTTCACACGCACGTTCGAGTTGGAGACTCGCTACCTGAATGAAGGCGAAGTCTGGCACGTCGTGGGCAGCGATCTCGTGCAGGGAGGAGCGACCGGGCAATCGGCCATTCAGCGCTCCTGGGCCCTGGGACCGCAAGTCTGGCAATCGTTGCGTTTTGTGGTGGTGCAGCGGCCGGGCGTGCCGCTGCCGGATGACGATCTGCCGCCTCACAGCCGCGTGCTCGAGATCCATCAACTCGGCGCTGCGGCCGAGATCCGTGCCCAGGTCTTTCATCGGCAAGACGTCGAGACTTTGCTTGAACCGGAGGTGCTCAACTACATCGAGCGGCATGGTTTGTATCGCGGCGCCCCGCCCACGCGCAGCGGCGCGTGGAGCTTGGATCGCGAGCGGCTGCTGCTGGTCGTGGATGAGCACAACGCGGAAGCCGTGCGAATCGCCGGCGAGATGGGATCGCTGGATGAAGACGACCCAACTTTGATTGTGGTGCTCGGCGGCGATGGAACCATGCTCCGCGCCATCCGCGAGCATTGGCGTCGCCGCGTCCCCTTCTACGGCATCAACACCGGCCACCTGGGCTTTCTGCTTAATGATCTACGGCCCACCAGTTTTTCCGGACGCGAGCTGTTTCTGGAGCAGATGCCGCTGCTCTGGGTCGAAGTGGAAGATCCGCACGACAACAAGCACACGGCGCTGGCGTTTAATGACGCCTGGGTGGAGCGGGCGCATGGGCAAGCCGCCTGGATTCAGGTCAAGATCAACGGCCTGGAGCGTTTGAGCCGGCTGGTGGGAGACGGCGTGCTGATCTCCACCGCGGCCGGCAGCGCGAGCTACGCCCGCGCCATGGGCGCCACGCCGCTGCCGCTGAACACGCCGGCGCTGTTGCTGGTGGGTTCCAACGTGCTCAAGCCCGAGTTCTGGAAGCCAGTGGTGCTGCCGTTGGATTCGTACATCGAATGCACCACGCTGGACGCGCTCAAGCGACCGCTGGTGGGCTATATCGACGGCGTGCCGCAGGGAGAAGTGCGCAGCATGCGAGCCCGGGTGAGCAATATCGCCGCGGTGGAGCTGGCCTTCGAGCCGGAGCACGACCCCACCAGCAAGCTGGCCCGCATTCAATTCCCGCCGACGTAGCCGGAAAGCATCTTTTAGGGGTGTCCGCTTCGTTGCAGGGAACCGGATGTAGTGGTAGGCACGTAACTAAAACATCCAACAGAATGAAGTGAACCATGAACCGTTTCATCAAGATTTGTGTTTTCTCGGCCGTTGTTGTCGCTGGCAGCCTGTTCTCGGCCCCCAAGGCCGCGGAAGCCGGCTACGGTTATGGATACGGCTACGGCTATCGCCCCTCGTACAACTACTATGCCCCGACGTACTACGCTCCGACGTACTACGCCCCCAGCTATAGCTACGGCTACAACTACGGCGGCTTCTGCTACTAAGCTTTTGGACGCGATCAAGGAGCACAAGGCCCATCCACGAGGATGGGCTTTGTGCATTTCTAGTGGGATGAGTGGGCAGTAAAGCATCTATCCCTGCACGCGCAGTGGATTTGACTGCTGCCGCCTCCCCCCGTATCTTCATGTCCTGACCTATCGCCAGCCGGTGGCCCGACTGGAGCCCATGTCGCGACAACGGGCTGATAGCCGGCAGCTTCGTAAAATGCACCAGTTGACCGCAACCAGACACTCCGGGCACCTCCAATGAGCGCCACGATCGCCGTGTTCACAAGCAGTTACAAGTTTTATCGCGCCCGCACGCTGGGGTTTCTGGACGCCATCGAAAAACTTCCCGATCCGCAAGCGGCGCTCGGCTGGCGTCCGGGAGCCGGCCGAGCCCACATCGGCTGGCAGCTCATGCACGTAGGCATCACCGAGGACCTGTTCGCGTCGGAACGCTTGGCGTCTCACAAACAGGGGCGTTTCACGGCTCTCTGGCCTCGCTTCCGGGGCGGCAGTAAGCCGGACGATCTCATTCCCACGCCAGGCGAGATCCGCAGCACGCTGGAGCAGTCCCGCGCCGATCTGCTCGTCACGCTTGGCGAATACACGGAAGATCGGCTAGAGGAAGTGCCCGCGGCGTTCAAAGAGCGTGGACTTACCGTGCGAGACATTCTCTCTCTGTTGGGCTGGCACGAAGCCCACCACCAGGGGCAAGCCCACATCACGCTCAACTCGTTCAAGGCGTTGCAGGCCAACTAGAAACTAAGCATGTTGTCCGTTAACGCCAAATGCGGTCGGGCGGGGAGCGGAGAGGGGCATCAAAGTGCATGGGCGCGGCGCGTACTTGGGAAGGCGGTGGTTGCATTTCGAGCGGTTTGGCGGTCCGACGTCCGGTGTTCGCCATCGAAAGATTCAGCAAGATGCCAATAACCAGCGAAGACTTGAGCATGCGTGAAGTGGAAGCACTCTGCGTGCCAAGTTATGAAAGGATGAAGGATGAAGGATGAACCAGCAGTTGCTGCTCTGTCCTCTTCAACCTTCATCCTTTCGTCGCATGTGGCGGATAGTAGCGCGCCAGGCGGTTCGGCGACACGCCCACGGAAGCCGCGGCCAGCAAGGACCAGTTGCGCAGCGTCTGGCGCACTACACCATGCCGCTGCCAGCGCCGCGCACTAAGATGGAGGGGACCGGGCAGCAGCACGGGCCAGGCGATGCGGCGCAGGCGTCGCATCAGCAGCCAGTCTTCCATCAGGGCGACCTCGGGAAAGCCGCCGATCTCTGCGAACACGGCACGCCGCAAGAACAAAGCTTGATCGCCGTAGGGCAAGCCCAGGCGACGGGCTCGCCACGCGTTGCCGCGCTCCAACAGCCGATAGCGACGGCCCTCGGCTTCGATCTGTTGCTCGAACGCGCCGCAGAGCGTGCGCGGATTCTGCATGGCCGCCTCGATCTGCCAGCAGCTGCTGGGATCGAGCCAGGTGTCGGCATGCACGAACAAGAGGATTGCCCCCTTCGCGCGGGCTGCCCCCGCGTTCTGTTGAACGCCACGTCCGCGCGGGCTTGTGACGACCGCGGCCCCGGCTTGCTGGGCGAGCGTTGCCGTATCGTCCGAGCTGTCGCCATCGACTACCAGCACCTCTTGCGGACCACATTCCCAGGCTCGCCGCACCGCCGCCGCGATGCCTGCCGCTTCGTTCAGAGCGGGAATAATGAGTGAAATCTGGGCCATTTTGGGCTGGTGGTCCGGCATGAGGCGCGACAGGTCGGGCCGAATGCCTCGCCCCAAGCCATTCTCCAAGGCATCCTCGCGTATTGCTAGGCGCGAGGTGGTACGTTAGACTCGACCGGGGATGCTGATTGGTCCTGTTTCGCGCGCTGGCTCCGGCTGGCGGCGGTCCCTAATCTCAATTCTAAGGCCTGCCTGCGATGGGCGTGATGCGCTTCCTGGTACATACGCCCGGCCGCATCACCGAAGAGGTTGCCCAACGCATCTATATGACGGGCCTGGACCGCGTCCCTTGGCCCACTCGCGTGCAACTTACCTCCGATGGCTTTACGTTGGAGAGAAACGTCAACGACTCCGGCAACGTCCACGTGCCCTGGTATGTGCCGGGGCATGGCCAGGCCACGGTGAGCACTGGTTCGCTGATGGAGCGGGAACGGCCGTATCATCTGGAAGTGGAATTGGCCCGCGGCAAGGTGAATCAGGTTCGCAGCCAGTTGTTCGAGTGGCAGAGCATTGGCCTCAGCCCCACGGATCTGGTGACGGAGAAGTTGCGCGAGGCGGTGCAAGTGTTCTCGCAGGCCGCCACGCTGCAGCACGAACCCACGGTCGCGGCGCAACGGGCCATGCAGGCCATCGATTCTGGCATGCAGGCCGCGCAGTTGCTGGCCACCTCGTTCACGGAGCAAGCGTTGGCCGCGCGGTTTCGTCAAGCCACGCGTCTCACAACTCATTTGGGCGCCGTGCTGCCGTCCAGTAATCTGGACGAAACGGCAGGTAAGCTGGTCCGCGCCAGCTTCAACTCCGCCGCGGTGAACATGGGCTGGCGGGAACTGGAGGCCTCGCAAGGTCACACCAATTGGACCGTGTGCGATGCCCAGGTGCAGTGGTGCTTGGCGCAGAACATGGCTGTGTATGGCGGCCCGATGGTGAGGCTGGATAACCAGGGCATGCCGGACTGGTTGTACTTGTGGGAGGGAGACTTCGACAACATCCTGGCCTTCCTGGGAGAGCACGTCGAAAGTGCGGTCACGCGTTACAAGGGCAAGGTGCAAGCCTGGCTCTGCTCCGCACGCGTCAACTGCGGCAACGTGTTGGGCCTGCGGGATGTCGATAAGCAGCGCCTGGCCGTGCGCACCATCGAAGTCACTCGCAAGTGCGATCCGCGCACGCCGGCCATCCTGGTCTTCGATCAGCCGTGGGCCGAGTACATGAGCCACGAAGACGTGGAGCCGCCGCTGTATTTTGCCGACCTGCTGGCCCGCGCGGGCATCGGCCTCTCCGGCATCGGTCTGGAGGTGAACCTGGGTTATCACCCCGGCGGCTCGTATCCGCACGACATGCTGGATTTTAGCGCGTTGATCGACCGCTGGAGCCTGCTCGGTCTGCCGCTATATGTTTTGCTGACCGTGCCCAGCGGCGATCAGCCCGATGCTTTGGCGCGGAATGCCGCCCGCCCGCTCACGGGCAGCGCGGCGGGCGCCTGCACCCAAGCCACGCAGAACCAGTGGGTCAATCGCTTCATTCCCATGCTGCTTTCCAAACCGATCGTGCAGGCCGTGATCTGGAACCAGTTGTTGGATAGCCAGCCCCACGAGTACATGCACGGCGGCCTCTTCGACGCGGCGGGCAGCCCCAAATCCGCTTTGGCCTCTCTGGCCGCGCAACGCCGCGCCCACCTTTCCTGACCTTTGCGGCTGCCCCCAGCCGGACATGGCCCAGAAGGTCGAGTCCGGTTACATTCACTGGCAGTTCGATTGACATCCTTGCAGGCATCAGGTCATTTGTTCAAGAAAACGCGGCTTTGCACGACTTCATGCACCAGGGTTCGGAATCCGTAGCTCTTTGTCCGCAGGGTCGCCACAATCTGCTCCACGACTTCGCGATCGGCAAACTGGATATCGGCGCCCGTGGCATAAACGAGGAGCTTCTGCGTGAGATTGCGGGCAAGCTGGTCCTTGTCCTCCAGCAGCAGTCGTTTGTACTCCTGGATGTCGTTGAAGGTGCGGCCGTCGTGCGTTTGGCCGCCCTTTTCCACGTCGGGACCACGGTAGAACGCGCGACCCGTGTAGTTGGGCAATTGGACGATGCCCCTGGGCGTTCGCGCGGTGGCCCGGTAAAACTCCCGGAAACCGCCGATCGGATCGTACTGCTCCAGAGCGAAACCGGGCGGATCGATATGCACGTGACACGACGCGCACGAGGCAACATTGCGATGCTTGTCCAATTGCTGACGGATCGTCGTGGCGCCCCGAATGTCCGGTTCGATGGCCGCCACGTCGGGGGGCGGCGGTGCAGGAGTCTTGCCGAGGATTCGCTCCAACACCCATTTGCCGCGCAGCACGGGCGAGGTTCGCGTGCCGTCGGCGGTAACTTTCAGCACGCTGGCTTGCGTCATGACGCCGCCCCGATGCGCGCCCGGCGGCAGCTTCACCTTGCGGATCTCATTGCCGCTGATGTCCGGAATCCCATAGTGCGTGGCCAGGCGCTCGTTGAGCATCGTCCAGTCGGAATCGACGAAATCCAACAGGCTGAGGTCGTGGCGCAGCACTTCCTCAAAGAACAATTGCGTTTCACGCGGCATCGCCCACAACAGCGTGCCATCGAAATCGCCGTACAATTGCGGATCGGGAATGGTGTCGTCGATCTTGCGCAAATCGAGCCATTGGCCGGTGAAATTCTCGGTGAAACGACGCGCCTTGGGCGAGGCGAGCATCCGCTCCACCTGGTGGCGAAGATTGGCGGTGCGAAGGCTCTGCGAGCCGGTGAAGTCTCCCTTGCGAGCGCTCGCCAGCAGTTCCTCGTCCGGTAATGTGGACCACAAGAAGTAAGCCAGACGGGCGGCGACCGCGTAATCGTCCAGGGCCGGGGAGGGGAGATCCCGTCCTTCGACTACCGCCGACGAGCCGGGCTCCATGAACAACAGGAAATGGGGCGACGACAGGATCGACTTGTAGCCATAGGTCATGGCGTCCAGAAAAGTGCATCCCTGATCGAGCTTGTCATGCACTCGATCGACGTAGTGCTGCTGCAACTCTTCGCTGACCGGCCGGCGAAATGCCCGCGGCAAAAAGTCGCGGATCAAGCGTTCGGCGTCTGGCTTCGGCTGGGCAGAGGCGGGCGCCAGCGGGTCGGCATTCCAACTGTACTCGGAGCGGTTCTCCGTGATGATCGGCACGCGCGTCCCTTCACTCTCCGCCTTGGCAACCGACCTGGCCTTCAACGGCACGCCGGCGAACAAAGTTTCGTAACGCGGGGGCGGGAACGGATCGATCGGCCCCTCGATCTGGAGCCATTCGACGCGCAGGCCGGGACCGGTGTACTCCTCGATCGGCCGCTTGAAGCTGCGGATATCCCACTTGCTGAGCAGGTTGACCACAAACGCCTGCCGCTGCTTCAGATCGATTTCCGTTTCGACGATCGTGGGCTTGCCGGGCGGAATGTCACGGAGCTCGCGGACCACGGGATCCTCGCGACCGCTGTCGACTGTCAGAAAGGCCGCCGGCACTGGCTTGCTCTCGGCGCCGACCGCGGCGATCGACATCTGCACGCGATAACGGCCCGCCATGGGAACGGAAGCGGTGGCGCACAGGCCGTATCTCGGCAGCTTGCTGTAGATGACCAGAGCATCCCCTTCGAGCCGGCAACTCCGAGTCAATGTTTCACGAAAATTCGGCCCCTTCTGGGACATCTCCCTGCCGGTCCGCCGGTCGGTGAACGCCACAGGGGGTCGCGGTGGAATGACCGACG
>JBGTDH010000221.1:0-2283 GCA_041748435.1 Pirellulales bacterium | reverse complement strand
TCGTCCCCTTGATCTGGCCGCGCGTCAACTCGACCGCGGGCACCGTCCAGGCGTCGCCCAGGCGCAATCGCCAGTAGGTGGCCGAGGTCTCCCCGATCGTCTCTTTGCCTGACTCCTGGGCGGTCACGCGGTAGTCTTGCGCTTTCACGACTTCGGCCAACTTGGCGCGGCGCTGTTTCATCCAGGTGTCGGCCTTGCCGCGCGTGGTTGGCAATTCGCCATCGCGCGGTAGAGTCTTTGCCAACTCCAGCGCCAGCGTATTGAAACTGTGATTCTGCTCCGGCAGCGGAACATTCAGCTCCTCTGGCGTTTTCAACTCCTCATCCACGGCGATCTCTTCCGGCTTGAAGTCGGCACTGCCGGCGTAGAACCAATCCCCGATGGCTCGATAGAGCGCCTCGCGGTTGTCCCGCTCGAAGTTGTGCGTGCCCGGGTCGTGGTTCACATGGGAGCGAAGCTTGGGCATGCCTTCGTAGAACGCGTACTTGGGAGTGGCGGCGTCCAACAGCGGCTGCAAGGCGTGGCCGGAGGCAAAACAGCATTGGTCCTTGATGTTGTAGGTGAGCAGCAGCCCGCGCGGCGCCATCATGGCGGTGAGGTGGGAGTAATCGGCGACGGTGGCCAGGTCGCAGGGGGTCTGCTCGGAATCGCCTAGGTCGGAGAGATTGCGCACGCGCGTGAAAAAGCTGGAATAGCCGGCCACCGGGTTGGCCAGCGTCACGCGTTCATCAAGCGAGCTGATGATAATGGTCTGCCATCCGCCGCCAGAAAGGCCCGACACGCCGACGCGGGCGCCGTCGGTAAACTCGTGCGACATCAAGATGTCCAGCCCTTTCTGCATGGCCAGATAGAACGGCGCCAGACCGCTCGTGCCGCACAGATCGAGTTGATTCATCTTGTAGTGCGTGTAGCCCTCGCCGCGAAGCTGACCCATCCCCAGCCACTCGACGTTCAGCACCAGCATGCCCCGCTTGGCCATGTTGATCGAGCGGGCTTGTTTGTACTTGGCGGCTTTGCCCACCCCATCGTGCCCGTTGACGTTCAGAAACGCCGGGACTCTGCTCGTGAGTTTCTCCGGCTCGTACAACAGGGCGGGAATCCACAATCCCGGCAGTGCCTCGTACCGCAGCTTGCGGATCCGATAGCCCGGGCCGCCATCGATGGTGTCGAGCCACTCCACGCGGGTCTGCGCGGTGCGCCAGTTGGCGGCCTCGCCGCGAAACACCACTTTGTTCAGCGTGTCTGCCCGCATTTGCTGCGCCTGAGCGTGCCACTGCTCGGCAGTGAGGTTCTCCGGCATCTTGGGAACGCGGGCTTCCGTGAAATCCTGCACCTCCGCCAGCGCCAATCCGGGTGGGATAACCTGATGCGCCAGCAGCTTGGCCACATCGGCATCGTCGGCCCGCAGCCAACTGGAAACCAAGGCCGTCCCACAGCCGACAAGCAACAGAAAGCATCGCATCGCAGGCCTCGCGCGTTGGGGAAGATCATTCGCTGGTGCCGTTATAGCCTGCGCCGCGGTGATTGTGGAGTTTACAAATTGCTTGCAACGCCGGAAGGCAACTCTGCCGCCCGGGGAACTCGGGGGGAGCTGGCAATCTTTGCCGACCGCCATCGTTAAGACCTTGCTAGTCAAGCGGCTGCGTCGCACGGCTGGGCAGTATTGGTCGGGATTTGCGGATTGGTCCGATGTTTGCGTTTGTGCTTTTCAACGGAACTATCAGGCTGTTTGTCACGGAGGAGCGAGAGCATGCTGTCAGGACAACTGCGTTGCACTGTGGTGGAAACCGATGCCGGCCCGGACGAATTGTGGCGGCCGCAGAGACGAGGCTTCCGGGAAATGCTTCCCTGGGCAGACCCTTACATCGCCCAACTGCTGGTCAAGCATTTGGGGCAGGCCGCGGCCGATCCCGCCTTCAGCACCGAGTTTGCGGGAGACTAACGCCTGGGCCTGCCCCGGCTAGCCAGCCGCGGGTCGATTGTTTACAGTAGCAACCTGCGTTGATCTGGTTTGATGACGTTTCAGGAGAGGACGATGGCGAAGCCGCATCGAAGGTTGAAGAAAGCCAATCATGGGGCCCGCCCGGCCAACAGCAAAGCCCGCCGTAAGAAGCGCGCTCACCTGCGCACGTAGGAGCTTGGCGTGGCTGCCAAAGACCTGATTCTCGATCTCGAGCAGTATGATCTGACCCGCGTGGTTGCCGGGCCGGAGGAAATCCGCCGCTATAATCCGCAGCGGTTCGAAATGGAGCAGCTCACGGCCATTATCTACGAATCGGTCGA
>JBGTDH010000220.1:0-2602 GCA_041748435.1 Pirellulales bacterium | reverse complement strand
GGGGCCTGGCGCACGCGGCCTAAGGTGAGGTGAGGGCGGAAGCGGCGCCCCTCCATGCGATATCCCAGGTCGCGCAGCTCCCGCTGCAGCGCGTCGTGCAGGGCCACCATGTCTTCCTTCCCGCGCTCGACGCCCAACCAGATGGTGCGAGGCCGAGCCGGATCGGGAAAGGCGCCCGCGCCGCGCACCTCGAGATCGAACGGCGGCAGATCAGCCACGGCGCGGTTCATGGCGTCGCAGAGCTGCGGCACTTCAATCATGTGGACATCGCCCAGGAAGACCAGCGTTAAATGCAGGTTCTGCGGCAAGACCCAACTCACCTTGGCATCCGTGGCGCTGAGCTCCTTGATGAGCTTCGCGGCGCGCGCCCGCACGTTGGGAGAAATTTCAGAGGCGATAAAACTGCGCATCGTTTGCGGCATATTAATCGTTGCGCTACGGCAGCCTCCCGCAAGCGGCCGTTAATTCACGCAACCGGGAGAAGGCCTCTTCCACGTGGCGGCCCGCGGTGAATCTCCACTGCCAGTTGCCCTCTCCCACGCCGGGAATATTCATGCGGGCTTCCGATCCCAAGTTCAGCAGGTCTTGCAGCGGGACGATCACCAGAGCGGCGATCGAGGCGTGCGCCGCGAGAATCATTTCCCAAGCTACATCTTCCTCTCGCAGTTCCGGCCGTAGGAGCAGATGAGCGACCGACTCCTGCAACGGGGGTGGCAGCTCTGCGTACCAGCCGCGCGTGGTGTCGTTGTCGTGCGTGCCCGTGTAGGCCGCGGTGTTATGCACGTAGTTCTGTGGCAGGAAGGTGTTCTGCGGATCGCCATCGAAGGCAAATTGCAGCACGCGCATGCCAGGCAGATGGAACTCGTCCCGCAAGATCAGCACATCCTGCGTGATGAGGCCCAGATCCTCCGCCAGCAAGGGCAAGCCGCCTAGCGTGCGCTGCAAATGCGAGAAGAACTCCGACTGCGGACCGGGCACCCAGGCGCCTTCCACCGCGGTGGGAGCATCCGCCGCTACCTGCCAGGAAGCGGAAAACGCGCGGAAGTGATCGACTCGCACGAGTGCCGCGTGCTCCAGCTTCGACGCAATGCGCTGGGTCCACCAGGCGTAAGTGTCGCGGCGATGTGCTTCCCAATCGTAATGCGGATTTCCCCAGAGCTGACCCGTGGGACTGAAGTAATCGGGAGGCACGCCGGCCACGACGGTGGGCCGCCGCAGAGCGTCGAGCAAGAACAACTCGGGGCGGCTCCAGACATCGACCGAATCGGCGGAGACAAAAATCGGCAGATCGTCCAGCAAGCCCACCCCGGCGCGGCGCGCATGTTCCGTCAGGGCGGCCAACTGACGCGCGAACAAGAACTGTTGAAACCGCACGCGATCGATGGGGTCGGCCAGTTCGCGACGGGCATCCTCCAAAGCCCGCGGATCGCGAAGTCGCAGCGGCTCCGGCCATTCCAAGTACGCGGCCCCGCCGTGCATGGTCTTGATGGCCACAAACAGTGCATAGTCTTCCAGCCAGGCGGACCGGCTATGGCAAAATTCGCCGAACTCCGCATGCAGCGGCGATGCAGCCTCATCGTGAAACCGCGCGTAGGCCAGATCCCACAGCCGGTTCTTGAAGACTTGCACCGCGAAGTAATCGACGCGACTCTCCGGAAACGAGACGCCCGCCGCATCGTCCGGACGCAGCAAGCCATCGGCGATCAGAGCATCCGGACTGATCAACAGCGGATTGCCTCCGAACGAGCACAGCGGTGAATAAGGGGAATCGTTCAGCAGCGCCTGCCCCAGCGGCAGAAACTGCCACCAGCGTTGCCCGGCCGCGGCCAACATGTCGATCCACTGATGGGCGCCCGGCCCGAGATCGCCGATGCCATAGGGAGAAGGGAGGCTCGTCGGATGCAACAGCACGCCAGCGGCCCGATACCCCTCGGCGAATCCCGCTCCGGCCACGGATCGATTACTGCTCATGAATTCGATTATCCGGCGGCCCAAGCACGCAATAGATCGTCACGAGGAACTCGAACACCAGTCGCCAGTTAAGACCTACGCGGGCAGATGGTCAAGTAGCGCGAGCCGCCGAGCTAAGCTCGACGGCTCGCGCAAGCGGGACGCTTACGTTACGTTACGGCGGAGACGGCGGGCGTGACGATTTTGGGCCGGCCGGCTTTGGCCGCGATGCGGTTGATGGCCACCAGCAGGGCGCGGGCGCTGGCTTCGATGCTGTCGGTCGAGGCGGCACGGCCGCGGTAGAGCTGGCCCTGATGCTCGACCTCGATCGTGACGTCGGCCTGCGCGTCCTTGCCCATCGAAACGCTATGCACCTGAAACTCCCGGCAGACCACCTGGATGCCGGTGATCTGCTCCATCGTCAGGAACATGGCGTCGATCGGACCATCGCCTTGTGCCAGGGTCTTGGTGATCTGCTCGCCGCCCCGGCCGAGCGTCATCGTGGCCTGGGGTGTCTCATTCGTCCGCGACTGCACATCGTAGGAAACAAAGCTCCACAGTTCGGGCGAGCCTTCCATCTGATGCTCGATCAGCGAGACAATATCGCTGTCGTAAATCTCCTTCTTCTTGTCGGCCAGCACCTTGAACTGCT
>JBGTDH010000219.1:0-5880 GCA_041748435.1 Pirellulales bacterium | reverse complement strand
CGCCAGCGGCCGCTCGTTCGCCGGGAGAGACCTCGCCGCCGCCGCTGTTGGAACTGGCCGTGAATCTGGCAAGCGCCGCAGAGAGCGACGTACGGACCGAAAAAGAATCGCTCCCGCCATCAACCCTCGCACTGACAGGCCTAGCCGGCCGTCCCGTGTGGTTTTACTTTACGCTTGCCGCGGCCTTGCTGATCAGCATCGAATGGTGGCTCTACCAGCGCCGCTGGATTAGCTGAAGGAAGTTTGCCGCATGGTTCGCAATGCCAGGGAGCGAAAGTCGATCGTCTCGGCGGCGGAGGTTCCCGAGACGCCCGTTGAATCAAACGCCGCGGATCGACCGCTGGTCCTGATCGCGTTGAGCATCAGCCTGGTGATGCTCCTCTGGATGGCCCGGCCACTGCTGACGCATCAGATCCCGACGACGGGCGACCTGTTTCACTTTCACTATCCGGTGCGGGACTTTTTTGCACGGGCGCTGGACGCCGATCAGCGATGCACGTGGATGCCCTCCTTGTTTGGCGGATTCTATGTGGCGGGCGAGGGGCAGCTCGGCCCGTTTCACCCGTTGCATTGGATGCTGTATCGAGGGCTGCCGCTGGACGTGGCGTTTGGAATCGAGCTGGTCTTGCCGTATCCGCTGCTGCTGGCCGGCACGTGGCTGTTCCTGCGGCGCGGGTGCCAGCCGGCGCCGGCTGCGTTGGGGGCCTTGCTGCTTTCGTTTTGCAGCTTCACTCTTTCCCATGCCTGGCACATCAACCTGATCCTCGTGCTGGCGCATCTGCCTTGGCTGCTGCTGGCGATCCACACCGCCTTTACCGCGCAAGGGGGCGCTGACCGGCTGCAATCCGGCGCTGCGATCGGACTGCTGACCGGTTCGCAATTGTTACTGGGCCATCCCCAAGGCGTGTGGCTCTCCGGGCTGATCGAAGCGGCTTACACGCTGCTCTTGATCACATTGCCGTGGTCGGCGGCGCGGTGGCGGCACGCGGCAATCGTGGTCGCGGGCAAGCTGCTGGGCGTGGCGATCGGCGCCATTCAGTTATTGGCAACGATCGACGCGGCGCGTGAATCAGTGCGCGCGGAGCAAGACGCTGAGGTCGCCACGGAATTTTCTCTGCCACCGGCGCGATTGTTCGAGCTCGTTCATCCCTACCTGTTCCGGGAGCAGGTGATGGCATGGTCGGGGGACGTGGGGGACGAGTTCGCCGTCTACGGCGGCGCCGTCGGGCTGGTTCTGGCTGCCTGGTGGCTGGCGCTGATTCCCCAGTTGCGTGCCCAGCGTCTGCTGACTCCGGCCGATCGCCTGGCGTTGGCGGCCGCGATGCTAGGACTGCTGGGCATGTGGTTGGCCACTGGCCGCTATGGCGGGCTCTATTACGTGCAGACCTGGCTGCCGCTCGTGGGACAGTTTCGCTCGCCCGCCCGCTACATGCTGTTCGTGCAACTGGCGATTGCGGTGATGGGCGCCGTCGCGTTGGGCCGTCTGCTTTCATCGGCCAATGTAGGCCGGTCTCTCCGAGACCGGCAGCGGGTTTCGAAGAAACCCGCCTACGCTGTTTCACTCGAAGCCGCGCGACGTGCGCTGCGCGCGCCGTGGTGTCTGGCGGCGGTCTCGACGAGCATCGCCCTGCTGGACGGCCTCTCTGCGGGGGAGCGCACTGCAAACGTGGAGCGGATGCTGGCTCTAAGCCTCGGCCCGCTGCTGTTCGTGGCCGCCAGCGCCCTGCTCACGCTGGCCCTTCGCGGCATGCGCGGCGCGCTGCTCGGCTTGATTGCCTTAGCCGGCGTCGAGCTCGCACTGTTCGGCCTCGTCGGCGTTGTGGCCTGGCAGAAGATCGCACCCCGGGCCGAAGCCTTACAGGCGCAAGCGGCGGCCGATCCTCTCCCGCCACCGGGCGGTGGCCGCATCATCCGCGGCGAGATGGATAGCGTCTACGTCCTCTCCGGACACCGCCTGCTGGATGGCTATGCGGGCATCATGCCGGCGCGGCGTCTCAACTACCTCTCGCTCCCGGCGCTGCGCGTGGCACAGGTCGAGTTCATTCACAACGTCTTTCAACAAGTAGCTAATATCCCCGGCGCGGAAGTCTACTCGGAGCACTGGTATCGAGTTCCGGATGTTCTGCCTCGGGCCCGTCTGGTGGCGCAGAGCCGCATCAGCTCGCAGCCGGATGTCGATCTGGAGCGCATCGACATCGAGCGGTCTGCCTTGGTGCTGCGTGAGTTGAGTTTGACTGGCGGCGATCCCGGCGCCGCACAGATCGTGCGCGACGATCCGGGCGAAATCCACGTGACCACACGCACATCTAGTCGGCAGTTGCTCATGATCTCGGAAGCGTTTCACGACGGCTGGACTGCCGAAATCGACGGCCAGCCGGCCCTGGTCCAGCGCGTCAATGGCGACTTCTTTGGCTGCGTCGTCGAGCCAGGCAATCATCAAGTGGTCTTCGTGTTTCAGCCGGCGCATCTGGCGTTAGGCAAAGGCGTCAGTCTGCTGGGGCTGATGATCGCGCTGGCCCTGGTGGCCAGCCCGTGGCTGTTGCCGCTAAGCCGCAAGCGGAGGCCATACGTCTGAATCGTGGTTACAATCAAAGTTATGCCCGCTTCCTTTGTCGATCGTTTGCGGCAAGAGATTGCCGCGTTGAAAACCGCCGATCCGCAGTATGCCGTCCAGGCCGTGGATCGTGTTCTGGCCGCGGGTCGCGATGCCGCGGCCAGCGATCTGCATCTCACGCCTTCCGCCGATGGCCTCGATCTTCGGTGGCGCGTGGATGGCGTGCTGCAACCGGCGGCGCGGTTTCCGCGCGAGGTCTCCGCCAACATTGTGGCGCGGCTCAAAGTGCTGGCAGAGCTGTTGACCTATCGCACCGATGTGCCGCAGGAGGGGCGCATTCGCGAGGGGCAAGTCGAGATGCGCGTGAGCACCTTTCCCACGCTCTACGGAGAGAAGGCCGTGGTGCGGTTGTTTGCCGCCTCCAAATCGTTGCTGCGACCGGGCGATCTGGGGCTGCCCGCGGAAATTGGCGCGGGGCTGACGCAGTTGCTGGCCGAAACCTCGGGCGCTCTTCTCGTCACCGGGCCGGCCGGCAGCGGCAAAACCACCACGCTCTACGCCTGTCTGCGGGAACTGGCGGCCCAGTCCAGCGCCCGCAGTCTGGCATCGCTGGAAGATCCGATCGAAGTTTCGGTGCCAGGCGTGGCGCAATCGCAAGTCAACCCGGTGGCGGGCTTCGATCTGGCCACCGGCTTGCGGTTCCTGCTGCGGCAGGATCCGGAAGTGATCATGGTCGGCGAGATTCGCGATCCCGAGACCGCCGATGTGGCCTTTCAAGCGTCGCTCACCGGCCACCTCGTCCTCTCCACCTTCCATGCCGGCAGCGCGAGCGCCTGCATCAGCCGCCTGAGCGACATGGGCATCGAACCCTACCTGTTGCGCAGCGGCATCCTGGCCATCGTGTCGCAACGCCTGGTGCGGATGCTTTGCACCTGTGCGATTCCCGTGACCGACGACGCCGGGTTGTTGGGGCTGAATGTTACAACCGCGCGGCAGCCCGTCGGGTGCGCGGAGTGCTCCCAGACCGGCTATCGCGGCCGGCTGCTGCTGGCCGAGATGTTCACTGCCCAACACAGCGAGCTGGGGCGGGCCATTCTTTCGCAAAGCGATGCCCGGCAGTTGGAAGACCTGGCCATTCAATCGGGAATGATTCCGCTGGCCGCACGGGCCCGCGCCGCGATTGATGCCGGCCAGACCAGTCCGGGCGAAGTGCGGCGCGTGCTGGGCTTTGGGGCGGCACTGGAGTAAAGAGGTGGAGAACCAGCGATACGCCGCGGACCCACGATCCTTACCTGCTTGCCAAGTTGCAGGATTTCCATCGCGTTCATCACACGCCGATCGCGCAGTATTCTCGACCTGAACGAGGCGTTCGCGTGGCTGCCGAAATCGGCCCATGCCGCGGAGTGAAACCGCTGATGCACGTCCGAAGCAAAGGACCTCTGGCTGACTTGTCGTGCCGAGGCACAACTCCCTTTGTTCTGCACCTAACAAATGTACCTGTCCCCTTTGTTCGGTCCTCATGGTGTATTGAAAGCCTGACCCATACTCGCTTTTAATCATCTCGCTGGCGATAGTCGCCGAGAACGACATCGCGATCATGTGATTTGCTACCAGAGACGGTAAGAAACATTCCAACGGATGCAACAGGCGTCGCACGACCGAGTCTCCAGACCTCGCCGTCCGCGAAGCACACGTGGAAGCCATGCGGCGAGTTGGACAAGTGTTGCGCCAGCAGCGAAAAGTCGGTGGCCGAGATATCGCCCGGCTCCATCCAATGAATAGATGTATTGTGAACTTCAATAAACAAGATGGTGTCACCGTCAAGCTCGCTCAGAGAGTTGACGACTTGTCCGTCGAAGGCAGTTCCCGGACCTACGACTGCCATAATATTCGTTGTCCCGTCTAGCGAGTCTTGGCCGAAACAGAAACACAGTGGTTTCTTCGCTCTAACCTCATCAAGTCGCGCATCCGTCCAATCAAGCGCGAAATCCGATTCGCCGATCGACTGCGCCTCACTTGGAAGGGCGAACTTAAACACCCTTAACCGCCAACTTAGTCCAGGATGTTTCGACTCGCGTGCAACTCGATCGCAGGGCAACTGTCCTAGGAAGAATTCGTGTTCCGCTATTCCCGCATAGCAAAGCGCGAATGCCGCCCGAACACTCGAGCAGTAAGTCTTGCGCGCATGCACATGAAGGTAGCTTAAGCCCGCGCACAGAAGAACGGCAAATAGCGCGATGGCGCCGAGCAGTCGATTCAAACTGTAGCGAAAGCACATGCGACGCTATTTCCTAGGTCGCGGTGCTTTTACATTGGGAACGACGCAGTAATACTCCGTCTTCCAAGTGCGCCCTCGTGGCGGCCCGGCTAACCCACCATGAATCACATTATATCCACCATCCTTCTGACTCGTATATCCATCGTTAATGTGTTCATAACAGCCTTTTCCAATGTAGGTAGAAAAGTTGTACTGTCCCGCATCCTTGATTGGGAATGAGCGAGGATCCACCTCGGTCGACTCTGGATCGAAGTCTCGAAGCGGCGGTCCAGGGAGGTTGATGTTGTCGCTAACTGGATCAGATGTGTGCGTCGCAACAATTATGACCGGATTCTGACCTCGACCGCGAAGATCTTCGTAGACTTGGAATGCCTCTGTTGCGCTCTTGAAGCATCGAATGTCTTTCGCAATCAGGGGATTGCGCAGTGGAGTTCCGACACGAATCGCGCACAGACCGACGCAGCCGCGCTTGATAGCATGCCTTCCGTTTTCGTCGAGTTGTAAGTAAATTCGAAGAAACTCTTCAACGGTCCATCTATTGTTGTACCAATCGGGCGGGAATGGCTCGCCGTCGACCTTCGGCCAATCCGGAGGTGCCCAAGAAAGGCCCGTCGGATCGATACGCGAAATCGGATTATTCTCTGTATACCGAGCTAGATTAACATCACCTGCTAGGGCAATCGGGTCTTCGCTGATGAAACGGCCTACAAGGGGGTCGTACCAGCGGGCGCGGTGCCAGAGGAGGCCGATGGAACGCTCGAGCTCGCGGGCGGTGAAGTTTTGACGCGGCGCGGCGGAGGGGTTCGACTCGTCGACGATGTTGCCGAAGCTGTCGACGTCGATTTCGTTGAGGACGACGCCCAACGCGTTGACGTATTGACGGACGGAGTTGACGTTGTCGAGCAACGGGTAGCTCACGTCGCCGTTGGGTTTAATAATGGCGAGGAGCTGGTCGGGCTGGTCGCCGTAGAGGTAACGCTGCGTGAGAACGCCTGCGGAATCGAAGTCGGCGTAGGCGTGGATGCCGTCGTAGACGGTGAAGAATTGA